>JAUYPF010000009.1 GCA_030697685.1 bacterium
AAGACAAAGAACTAATCCAGAAACAGGACAACCATTTGCTTCACAAACTGAATATAATAATTATCACGCAAGACAAAGAACAAATCCAGAAATAGGAAAGAAATTTGCTTCACTAACTGAATATCAGAATTATCACTCAAAACAAAGAACAAATCCAGAAACAGGAAAGAAATTTGCTTCACTAACTGAATATCAGAATTATCACTCAAAACAAAGAATGAAGAGACCTGAAAATCAAGAGTTGAGTGATCTCGTTAAAAGACGACTCAAGGAATTAGGGAAAAATCAATCTTGGCTTGCTGAAGAATTAGGAATCTCAAGGCAAGTAATTTCATACTATGTTAAAGGAAAATCTATTCCAAAAGGGGATATATTGGAGAAACTCTATTCTTCTCTTGATGTTCCATACAAAACATTAGATGATTTATTAGAAGGCAGTGATATTGAGTAAACATTTCTTCTTTTCAATTAGATAATATATATCATATATACCATACCTATGATGTAGATTGCTATGAGTAAGATATTGAGGAAAAGATTACTTTTTAGGCTATATTCAGGTTTTCTTTCAGATTTTTTTTGTGCGGCTCTATGTGTTAGTACAATAAGGATACCTTCTAAACCACCAGCAAAGGTTCCTGTTATTGCCAGTACTTGTATAAAGCTTGGATGATTTGAAAATGCAATGATTAAAGGAATGCTTAAAGTTAAAGCCCATGCGAAAATCTTTTTCATTTTGTAATCATACTGATACATCCATAAAAGTGCTAATGCAAGAAGAAGAAAACTTGTTCCCATTGCAAAAGCTGCAAAAATATTTCCAAGAAAAAGCATATGTAAACCTATTTGTTCACCAAGAGCTACCGTTGCTAATTCTGTTGATTCTGTACCTGTGACACCGACAATAACAAAAGCAAAAAGGAGATAGAGACACAGAGGAATGGCAGTACCAATAAGAATTGCTTTCTTCATGAGCTTTTTATTTTTTCCTAACTCTGCTTTTATATCTGGGATTGCTGCAGAACCTGCAAAGGCAAAAAGAACGACACCATATGGAATGAGAAGTTTTGCTGCATTAAATTCTGTATAATTTTCTGCTTCTATTCCTTGAATAGATAAAAGAACAATCACTAAAAGTACCGCAATGATAAAAGTGTTTATACACACTTCTAGAGTTTTAATAAGTTTCAAACCGCGAAAAACTATGATTGCCATCAATGTAAAGAAAATGAGCATAGGATAGAGAGGGGAAATGTTTAAAATTGCAGCCCATGCTTGGCCTTCACCGATAATATAGCTTGTTAGTGCACCATAGACTGTAATCATTAAAGAAATAGTCATAAAAAATTTGCCTTTTTTCCCAAGATATTTTTCAACATAACCAGGGAGCTGATGTCTTCCTTTTGTTCGTAAGGTTATTTCACCAACATATAAGTTCATCAGAATAATAATAAGGCCTAAGAATAAAATTACAAATGCACCTGTGAAAAAACCTGCTTTGGCAACAACATAGGGAATTCCAAGAATGCCTGCACCAATCGTTAGACCAACTAAAGTCCCTATTCCTTCAAGGAGTTTTTTTTCCATTTCTTAATCGTATCTATGCGTTTTTAAGTATGTTTTTATATCTGTTATCAGAAGATTTGCATCTTTTGCAAGTTTATTCGTATACTTTACCCATTTTCCTTTGGTTATCATTTTATCATAAATTTCTCGTATTAATGCACGATAGGCAGTTTCTTTTTTCAAAGACCACTCTGATTCTATATCTTTTTCTAAATATGTTACTATCTTTATTGCCACAGTTCCTTTCTGTGCAGTTTTCTTTTTTCCATCATGCAACTCAATTTGTACATTTTCTGCTTCTGCTTTGAAATCAATACTTATCATAAATTTGGTGTAATCATCAACACGTTTATCACAGATCCAATTAAATGCATACAATTTATTCCCATCTGCAAGAATTTTTTCAGTATAGTCTAGTTCTGAGACATCATAACCCCTTTCAGAAAGCCATTTTTGCAAATAGCGATATAGTTCTTTTTGATCATAAATTAAAGTGCTGTTAATAGTCTTTGGAGGACTTAGAAAATCTTTGACACCCATTTTATCTTTTTAAAAGCTCTTAACCATATAAACTTTTCTATTTCTTGAAAGAAAACTTATAAACAGAGCTTTATTTTCAAAAATTATGGCTTCTCTTGAAGAAAAAGTTCGATGGAATAGAGATATCGCAAAAACACATGATCCTCTTCTTTTTTATGAAGAACACTATACTGGAATAACACGAGGGATATTACAAAAAGAAAATAAATCTCTCTACAATCGATTAGAAAGAGATGGACTCCTTCATTGTATTCCCACAATTCCTAAAGCAGATTTTGGAGAAGATCCTGTTGCATATTACCATAAAAATTATGAAGGACTCACAAGGGGACAAGTCAAGAAAGAAAACCCCAATTTGTACACACGATTACAAAGGGATAAGCTTTGGGACAAAATACCATTACTTCCAAGAGCAGATTTTGGAGAAGATCCTGTTGCGTATTACCATAAAAATTATGAGGGACTCACAAGGGGACAAGTCAAGAAAGAAAACCCCAATTTGTACACACGATTACAAAGGGATAAGCTTTTGGACAAAATACCATTACTTCCAAGAGCAGATTTTGGAGAAGACGCGTTTGCGTATTATCAAGAACATCATAATGAAGTAACACGAGGAGAATTGCATAAACAAAATCCGAATCTCTACAATCGACTAAAAAGAGATGGGCTCCTTCATCGTATTCCCACAATTCCTAAAGCAGATTTTGGAGAAGATCCATTTGCATACTACGAAAAACACTATAATGGCCTAACACGAGGAAAGCTCAAGCTCGTATGCCCAAATTTGTATACGCGATTACAAAGAGATAAATTATTGAAGAAAATCCCTGCCTATCCCAGAAGTGATTTTGGAAAAAATCCTTTAAGATACTACCAGAAAAATTATGATGATCTCTCCCGAGGACAACTCAAGGAAGAAAATCCCAGTTTGTACACACGATTACAAAGGGATAAACTTTTGGATAAAATACCATTACTTCCAAGAGCAAATTTCGGAAAAGATGCATATGCATATTATGAAGAACATTATAATGGAGTAACAAGAGGAGAATTGCAAAAAAAAAGCCCAGGCCTCTATAATCGATTGCGTAAAGAAGGATTATTATTTCAAGTTCCTAAAAAAGTTCTTGATTAAATACTATTTCAAATAGGATTTTAAAGTCTTTATTAAATCTTCATACTCCACTACTAACTTTCCTATAGATTTTTTTAAATTATCTCTTACTATAAATCTTTCATAAAACTCACGCATGATTTTTCCTTTAATCCCTTTATCATATTTTTTTTGAAAATCTTTTATAAACTTTGCATTGATGATAATAAGCACTCTTCCCCAATAGATTTCTTCTCCTGTTTCTAGTACCACTTTTCTAAGATCTTTTGCAGTAACTGTAATTTCAATAGAATATTGAATATACTCTGTGACATCTTTTACTGCAGTCCACTCGGATTCTATTTGGTCTCCTGTGCCAATATCTTTTTCTGAAAGACCCTTTTCATAGAACATATAACCCATAGAATTAAACCAAATAGGCAAAGATTTCAATAAACCAATAATATCTACATAAGAATGATGTTTAATATGCACATCATTTTTGACAGGAATTTTTTGAAATTTTTCTAAGCCCATTCTTTGCTTATTGGCAAGCAAGATTAATAATAGTTTCGGTTATTCTCCAGCAGATTTTGCAGTATGCTCATCACGGCATTCTGCGCAGATATACTGGTCATCTATTTCGTACAAACGTTCAAAATTTTCACAAACTTCACAAGTTCCTTCAACATATTTTTCTTTTTTCTTATCTAAACGAATATTTCCTTTCTCTACCATAAGATCAAAAAGGGCTGGCTGTAATTTGAGAACATCATTTATAGTTAGCATACCTACAAGTTTCTTTTTATTTACTACTGGAAGTCTTCGTATTTTTTCTCGTTTCATTCTTATAATAGCATTATACAGATCTTCTTCAGGTGAAATGGTTAAGATCTTATTTGTCATGATTTCTCGTACTTTTGTTGCTTTTGGATCGAGACCTTTTGCAAGAAAATGAACCAGATCTTTTTCTGTAATAATCCCTTCAAGATTTTCTTCTTTTATAATTAGAAGACTCCCTACTCTTTTTTTCACCATAATTCTTGCACATTCAAGAATTGTTTTTGTTATAGAAATTGTTACAGGATTTACAGACATTGCATCTGCTACATGTATTCCTGTTTTCATACTCTTTTTATAAACTCTGTAGTTTTTAAAGTTTATCATCCTCTAATATAAAAAGAAAATCTTTAAAAGCCCTAATACCCTTTTTATTATATAAAAGAGGAGATGATGATTAAAGAAAAAGGTAAGGATTCTCGTTTTTATAGAGATTTTGATGAAAGAACAAAGACTCTTAGAACTTATGGTGTTCATGTTTTACAAAGAGAAGAAGTAAAAAAGAAAGGGCGATCTCCTCTTATTTTAGTTTTTCTTGTTTTATTTTTAGCGGTTTCCTTTGCTACAGTCTTTTTTTTCCCAAGTTCTTTTACAGGCTTTGCTTTTCTTGGAAGTGAAAATATTGTTAGTTTTTCTCTTCAAGAAGGATGGAATCTCAGTGATGGATTTGTGCGTATTAGTCAAAATTTGAGTGTCTATGATATTTTTAATTTAAGTTCTTATGCTCAGGATACTACTCTTTCTTTTGATTTAGACAATTACAATCTTTCTGATGGTTATGTGTATGTTGATCTAATTCTGAATGAAACTCTTGTGGATAGTGAGTATGTGTATTACCAAAGGCAATACATCAGTCTTGAAGAGGAAATTATAAAGGAAGTCTTTGTAGCAGAAAATGTGAGTATTACTGTTGTTGAAGAAACAGTTCTTGTACAAGAAGAAAATGCTGGTATTTTAAATACACAAGCAGGGTTTTATGTTGGGAATAGCACTGGAACGTATCAAGTAGACCATGTGCTTGTCGAAAATGAAATGCCTTATTCAAGCAATACTTTTGCGCTTAGTTGTACAAATGGATCTACTAGTACAGATGTTAGTTCTCTTCTTTATCTTTGGTATGTAAATGGAAGTACATTACGATTGCAAAATCAAAGTAGTCTTGCAACAGGAAATGTTAGTGCCCATGATAAAATTGAATGTGGAATTCTTCCTCAGAAAGGAAGCAGTCTTGTTGCATATTGGCCATTTGATGAAGGTTCTGGAACTGAATTTCATGAATTTGTGAATAATTTCTCTGGTTCAAGCAATAAATCTAATTGGTCTATTGGAAGAAATTACTATGCTATTGCCCCAAATGGAACAAATAATTTTACTGTCGGAAATACAGCATCATTGAATCTAACTAAAAACTTCACTATAGAAATGTGGATCTCTGCACGAGAAGCAGCAACTATGGAGATTTATCATCTTGATGTGTTTCGTATTCATATTAGTGGTGGTAATTTGCAAATGGACTTTCCTTTAGGAGAAAATGGGAGCTCTCAAAAAATAATCAGTACTGGAAGTTTTCCACTAAATAGTTGGAAACATGTTGCATTCACCTATGATAATACAACTCTTTCTCTTTACATTGATGGTGTATTAGATAATTCAACTAATGTTTCTGGAAGATTAGGAAATTATTCTGGTGTTTTATATTTTGGAAAAAATGATGCCTCTTCAAGTACACATTTTAGAGGGCTCATTGATGAAATTGCTGTTTATAATGCCAGTTTAAATGTAGCAGAAATACGAGACCAGTACAAAAAAGGAATTGCGCTACTTTCTAGGCATAATACTTTAGAAATAGAGACAACACAAGCGCAGTTTGGGAATGGGACTTGCAACCTTGTTAATTGTAGTATAGAATCGGGAAATATTAGTCTTTTGAATGTTTCTAGTATTGCATATTATGTCAATGGAAATTTTACTTCACAATTACTTAGCCTTCCTAATGGACATGATGATCCTATTCTTCGTTGGTCAAATACTAGCCCAGCAGGAACAAATCTCTCTCTGCAAGTTCGTACTGGGGTACAAGGAGATAATGAAACAATAAATTGGGGGGAATATTCAGGACCAGATCCTACACATTTCAAGGCTACAGATATTATTATTGGCGTTGATTTTTCTGAAGGAAAAGGCAATACAAGCTCGACATTGGGAGCTTTGGCTTTACAAGCAAACCTTTCTAATAATGATTTCACCCCTTTTGGAAAACATGGCTATGGTGTCAGAATGTATGGAGAAAATGGTATAGCTATTAATGGTGTTTCAACTGCTCTTCGTTTGAGTAGCCCAAAAAATTATAGTATAGAACTTTGGGTAAAACCAATAAATAATAATTCTGGTATTGCGCTGTTTAGTAAAGGGCAATATACAATGTATACTAATGCAAGTGGAACTCTTATTTTTAATGTAAGCTATGATGATGGAATCACAAGGTCAACAGAAGGAGCATCTTCTCTTCTTTTAGAAAATTGGACACATATTGTAGTCACCCGTGATGCTGATAATACAACAAGATTATATGTTAATGGAAGTCTTGAAAAAACTGCAATTACTAATGGGAGCATAGAAACTGGAACAAATAGTATAACTTTAGGATCAGGGGCTGGATTAGACCTTTTAAATGGAACATTAGATAGCTTTGTTATTTACAATCGTACTCTTTCTGCTGTTGAAATATTTTCTCATGCACAAGATAGATTTACAAACTCTACAGGAGGAGAATATACAGGAGAGTTAAATCGATTTATACAATATAGAGCCTTTTTTGAATCAAATAAAAGTGATCGAACTCCTACACTTTATGATGTTTCTTTCCGATTTTTTAATTATTCTGCGTATATTTATAACAATAATACAAGAAATGTCTCGCTTTCCTCACAAAGTAATAATTCTTTACAGACATCAAATAATGTTACACTTAATTGGACTCGTGCAGTTGATTTTGAAAATGATACTGTCTTCTATGAATTTCTCTTTGCAAATGATTCTAATTTTACAAATGTTCTCGTTAGTACACTTGCTATCAATAATATGACACAAGTAGATTATAGCGATGATAATAATACTATCTTCGTTGAACATTTTGAGCTTAAGGAGACTTTACGTAATCATGAATTTATTGGAAACTGGACCAATACACAAAGTTATGGAAAATGGGGGAATGGTTTTGAATTAAAAAATAATGGGCAGTTTCTTCGTACACTTCGACCAGTCCTCAATGGAGCTATGGGAACTATTGAATTTTGGGTGCGACCAAATTGGAATGGAAATGATGGGGCGACAAATTATTTTATTGAACATGCAAATGATAAATTTGCCTTGAATCGTTCAGGATCACTTCTTTACCTTAGTATGGACACAAATAGTTCTGTTATCTTGACTTATAATATTACTAATTGGAATGCAAATGAATGGCATCATATTGGAATTTCTTGGCAGAGAAATAAAAATCTTAGTTTGTATCTTGATGGAGTGCGTGTCAATAGAACTGTTGGGCCTAATTTAACAAGTGGGGTTACTGGAGAAATACTATACATTGGAAGTAATGCTAGTTTTAGATCAGGAAATATTATTCTTAATGGAACTCTTGATGAGCTTCGTATTAGTAATGTTGCAAGAGAATCAAGTATAGATTTGAATAGCACTAACTTTACACTTACCCTTGGAGACTATGCTGATAATACTTATTATTGGAGAGCTCGTGCTACTCAATTGGTTAATGAAAGTCTTGATGGTGAAAGCAGTAATAGCATTTGGAATTCTAGAGCTATACGATTAGATACAAGATTGCCAACTATCATCTCTTTAGATGACCCTGTTGCTGTGTATTGGGATAATACTACTTCATTGAATGTTACTAGCAGCGAACCTGCTTATTGTGAATATAAAAATCATAGTGGATCTTATGTCCCTATGGAATTTACTTCAGGGCTTAGTCATGGACAACTTTTAAATTTAAGTAGTGCTGCTGGGAATTATACCTATTTCATCAACTGTAATGATACTGCAAATCAATTTGTGAATACTACTTTAAGCTTTTATGTCTTTAATAGAAGTGCAAGTGTTTTAGGGATTAATACTACTAATTACTCTTTTGTTGCAAATACTGCCACTGCTCTTAATTTTACTGACAGTAATGGTATTAATTTTAGCACTGTAAAGATTACTACAAATAATAATATTAGTGCAAAAATTTCTGTAGTCATGCATTCTGCTATTCTAAATCCGGAGAATACAAGTACAAATTTAGAATATGAAATTGTTAACTTTTGGACGATTATTCCTGATGATTTCCTCGTTGCAAATCTGAGTGGGAATGCAACTGTCACACTCTTTTATAGGTCTGCAGCTGTAGAGACTCATCATTCCCCTACTTTCAAGCTCTTTCGCTTTAATTATAAAACTAGTGAATGGGTTGTACAAACAGAAACAACAGATAAAGATAGACTATCAATTACTTTTAGCACTAAAAATTTTGGGACTTATACTCTTTCGCAAGAACCACCAGCTCCAGCAAAGAAAAAAATTCTTTCTGATGATGGTGGTAAAGCAAAAGGAGCTGCTTCAGATAAGAAAGAAATAGCTAAAGAGCCATATATTGATTTTCATGAAGATGAATATTTGATTTATGAATTTCCTTTTTTATACCTTTATGCTGATGTGGAGGAAAGTATAGAAATGAATGATCCAAATGTTGCTCTTTTTAGTGGGTACTTTGCTTCTAATAGTGATCTAGAGAACATTATCATTTATGTTCAAGGTGCAGATCCTGAAGAGGCATACAATCGTTTCTCTGTTTTCTCTTCTACAATCGATACAAGCCAACTTTCTTATTTGACTCTTGAATATACAGTTGAAAAATTCTGGCTTGAAGAAAATGGGTATACAGTAGATGATCTTGTCTTTGTTGATGGGGAAGGAACTCTTTATCAAATATATTCTGTTGAGGAAGATGAAGAATATTATTATCTGCAAAGTGATGTGAACCTTTTTGGGACTTTTACTATTAGCACTCAGACTCTTTATGAAGAAAGTATTACTGCTCTGAGCTCTGAAACTAAAAATGCAGAAGAAGAAAGTGAAATTGAAGAAAATGGAATTCTTGCTCCTCTAAAAGAAATTCTTTCTTCTCCAATACAAAAATCTTTCTTTTTTATCTTTGTATATGCCATACTCTTTTCCTTGCTCATTTATTATTTTGCAAAAACAGGAGCATCATTTTACAATAGAATTAGAAATAAAGAAGTCAGCCCAGAAGAAGTTCCTGAGGATATGAATTTAGGGATTTTGAAACGTTATGTTTATCTCTATCAGGATAGAGAACATCTTCGAGAAGCTTTAACTCACCAAGGTTGGAAAGAAACTGATATTGAAAAAATGTCTCTTGGAATAAGGAAACTCCCCCAAGGGCAATTTGAATCTTATATCTATAAGAGACTCTGTTTAGGGAATTCAGAAGAAGATATTTTACAAGATCTTGCTAAAGTTGGTTGGGATACTATGAAGATCCAAAAAGAAATTGAGAGATTTAGGAATATTTAAACACAGGCTCTGTCCGGAATCCTTTAATGGGGTTTCGGAACTGAAGTGCTCACTTCCATAATGTAGTTCATCGCACTCCGATCTAGGCTGAGCCTCAGCCTTTCATTTTCGTATTTTTTAGCTATGTTGAGACATGCATTCAGATGTCTGTTTGCTGTGCTTCCACAGGAACATTGAAATGTGTGCCATTCAGCGCTCTTGTTTTTTCCGCCACATATCGGACACATTTGACTGTTGTTCCATGCAGAAACATAGGTGTAGGGGATATTTTCCCATTCTGCTTTGTAATCTAACATCCATTGTACTTTTCTAAAGACTGCTCGATTAAGTCTTCCGAGAATTTTTCTTGGAAGCTTTCTGTGAGGAAGCATCTGTCCATTATAGATATTTTTCTTGATAACCCTTTTATTAATACTCTCTTTTATATTTTTGAGTTCCTCATGTACAATAATAAGTTCCTTTTCTTTTGCATAGCTGATAATAGCATTGAGGCTTTCATGTAGGGTTGCTTCAACGCGATGCTTTCTATTTTTATACCAATGAGAAAGCACACGCTTATGTAGGCCTGTATCACTTGGATAACGCCTCTGCAGATTTCTTGCCATTTCAAAATATTTGCAATTCAAATCATAGACTCTTTCTAAAGACCAAGCCATAATTTCCACGCGATCTTCTAAGAGTGCTAAACCAACAATTGATTGTTCATTAATATCTAAAGTAAGAATGCCTTTTGGTGTGTATGGGGTGTATTCCTTCTTTATTGTAAAAATACAATGTGTAGGTGTGACAAGAATTTCTCCAAGACAAAGTAGACCTTGATTTACAAGAGAAAGAAATTGTTGATGATATTCACTCATCTCTAAAGAAACATACACATATTTTCGTGGAGAAACAGTAATTCTTAGTCTGTTCTTTTCTAATTTCCCATTGTAACCCAAGGAAACAGACATGCTTAACTGCTTTACATCAGGTGCAGAAGTATTCTTCTTCTTCTTTCGATAAGATCGATAGATACCTAAAGCATCTCGAGAACAAAGAACAGAATTTCCTCCTGATAAACCAGTTTGCTTCCTCACTTCTTGACGAAAACTATTCACACCACTCAAAGAAGTTTTCTTCGAAATAAGAAGCTTTTCTACAAATAAATTTTTACCTTTTCGATAAGAACGAAGCAAAGTATCTAATTCATTTGAACTCTGAATAGGGATCTTTACTCCTTTGATGGTATGCATAGACTATTCTAAGCAAAAAGCATTTATAAAGCTGGCGCGCACCCAGTGCCAACGTGTCCGTCTGTCCAAATGCCTAAATTTAGAGCATATATGGCTTATGGCTTGAAGTGATTTTGTCCAAGCCTTGTCCAGAGATTCCGGACAGAGCCTAAACACAGAAAACTTCTTAAACAAATTATGTTTTTCAATTAGCTATGACTCAACATTGGGCTGACCAAATTGCAGAGGAACTCATTAAACGGAGTCCTCAACAAAAAATATATGTTTTTGCAGCAGGAATTAGTCCATCAGGTACAGTACATATAGGGAATTTTAGAGATTTGATTACTCCAGAAGTTGTTGCTAGAGCACTACAAAGTAAAGGGAAAAAAGTAAGGCTTCTTTTCTCTTGGGATGATTATGATCGTTTCAGAAAAGTTCCAGTCAATGTCCCTAAAACTTTTGAGGAATATATAGGACTTCCTCTCTCTCAAGTTCCAGATCCTTTTGGAAAAGAAGAAAGCTACGCAAGACATTTTGAAAAGGAATTTGAGACAAGTCTTATAGAACTTGATGTTGATACTGAATTTAGATACCAAACAAAACTGTATCAATCTGGGGTATATAATGATTCTATTGTTGAAGCAATGAGTAAGCGTAAGGCAATAGCAAAAATTCTTAGTGAGTTTAAAACACAAGAAGTGAAGGAAGAAGATATTGAGAGTTATTATCCTTTAACAGTTTATTGTGAACAGTGCGGAAAAGATTCAACAAAGATTCTTTCGTATAGTGATACAAGCCATGAATTAGGATATTCTTGTAAATGCGGGCATGAAAATACTGTAGATATTGCTAAAAAAAATATAGGGAAGCTTCAATGGAAAATAGATTGGCCTATGCGATGGAGATATGAAGAGGTTATTTTCGAGCCTGGTGGAAGAGATCACTCTAGTCCAGGAGGAAGCTATGAAGTTTCTTCACGCATTGCAAAGGAAATTTTTAATATAGAACCACCTTATTATCAGCCTTACGACTTTATTGGTCTTCGAGGACTTGCGGCAAAGATGTCTGGATCTTCAGGGATTAATGTAAGTCCACAAGAACTTTTAGAAATTTATGAGCCTGTTCTCTTGCGATGGCTATTTTTACGAGTGCATCCGACTAAGGCTTTCAGTCTTTGTTTTGATTCAGAGATTATTCGGCAATATGAAGAATTTGATAAAGAAGTTGAATTATATCTTGATGGAAAACTTCCTCCAGAACAAGCAAGGGTTATTGAACTTGCTATTACTCCTAAAACAAAACTTAAAAAAAATAATATTCCTTTTAGACAAATTGCAAGCATTGGACAAATTATCCAGGGAAATACAAAAGAACTAGAACGTATTCTTACAGAAATGGAAACAAATTATAATTATGAATCTTTAGAAAGAAGGCTAAAACTTTCCCAAAGATGGATAGAAAAATATGCCCCAGAAATGCATGTAAGATTAAAGGATAGTCCAGATATTGATTATTATCAACAACTTAGTGATAAAGAACAGAGAGATATTGATAGATTCTTTAAAGAAATAGATCAACATTGGACTCAAGAAGATTTAGAACATTTTGTCTATGCTATTCCAAAGGATCCTAATTTAGCCATGGAAGAAAATAAAATTAGACAAAGAAATTTCTTTAAAAACATTTACCAGATTATTATTGGCAAGGATACTGGACCAAGATTAGCAACTTTGCTTATAGCTATAGGACAAAAAAAATTAAAGAGTCTTTCTATTCCTCAGAAACATTAGAATGTATGATTTTTGTAGGCTGTATTGTAAATCTACATTCCAGAAACTTTTAAGGCTGCAGTTAATAGACCAGATTTCATTTTTCCTTTGAAACCAAGGCCTTTATATGTTATATCTCCATCCTTCAAAGTTGTTTTTATATTTGGCTCTTCACCTGTATTTATCTTTTCAAAGACTTTATCAGAAACATATATATTAAACATAGGATTAGATATTTCTTCATTTTTGATTTCTACAACTTTTGTATCTTCTAGTATGATGCCAATAATATATTCATTCTCAAAATAGACATTTACCCGAACATTTCCGATTACTATTTTTAATATGCCAGGAAGAGATGCAGTAAATGTTTCTATTTCTTTTGTGATAAGATCAAGATTTTCTGAGAGTATTTCTTTTTGTGCATCAATCCTTTCTTCACCTGATAGTTCTTCAGTTCCTTCTAAAAGCAATGTTTCAAGGTTTTCTTCTGCGACTACAAAAAAAGATGTGCACAAAATTGCAATAAGTGTTAGAATGAATAATTTGTTCATTTTTTTAAACAAAACTTCTCTCTATTTAAACTTTCCGGAGGATTTTATGAAAAGATAGTTTTTTAAGTATCTATCACCTTCTTTTTTTTATGAGTGAAAGTAAAGTCTTTGTTATTAAATTTGTTGTTAAAGATGGAAAAATGGCAACAAAGATGAGTTCTAAAAATATGGCACCACAAGAGACTGTAGGACTTTTGGAGATTGCAAAACAACAGATTCTTGATGGGCTCAAAGAAAACAAAAAAGAGATCTTTCGAGGATTCAAAGATGCTTAGTTGTGTTTTTTGTAAGATTATCCAAGGAGAAATTCCTGCGCAAAAAATCTATGAAGATAGTTTTAGTTTAGCTTTTTTAGATATTAATCCTGCAAGCAAAGGGCATACACTTCTTATTCCAAAGGATCATTATGAATTACTTTCTCAAATGCCAGAGAATGAATATCTTGCTTTTATGAAAACATTACAAAAAGTTGTCAAGGGTTTGATGAAATATACAGATGGTGTAAATATTCTTCAGAATAATGGGAAGGATGCGGGACAACTTGTGCCTCATGTACATTTTCATATCATCCCAAGAAGACCTGGAGATGAAATTAAGATTGAGACTTGGAGAACACATCATGATCCTGATCTTGATAAAGTACAAAAGGTTATACAAAGCCTTTTAAAGGACTAATTTTTCTATTTTTATAAAGGCACAGTAGTTTAATCTGGTGGAATACGAGTCTCATGAGCTCGGGGTTGTGGGTTCAAATCCCACCTGTGCCATAGTAATATTTAAAAATACAAACTATTTTTTGTTGCTCTATGAAGGAATTTTCTTTTGATGAAGGGTTAAGCAGACTTCAAAGAGTTATTGATCATATGTTAGATAAAAATCATACTATCACTCTAGGAATCGCTGGAGGCTCTGCTTCTGGAAAAAGCTATTTTGCTCGTCTTCTTTGTGATATTTATACAGGACATGCATCCCACCTTCCTTTGGATGATTATTATCTTGATTCTACACATAGATCTTCTTCTTTAGGGAATAATTATGATCATCCTGAATCTTTTGACCTTTCCCTTCTTGCAGAACATCTTCATTTATTGAAAGCAGGAAGAAGTATAAAAAAGCCTATTTATCGTTATACTGGAAAAAGAGAAGGTTATGAATTATTTTATCCTCAATCACTCATCGTTCTAGATGGATTGTACTCTTTACAAAGTTCTTTACTTCCATGTTTAGATTTGAAAATTTTTGTTGAAGCTCCAGAAGAAATGCGATTAGAAAGGCGTTTACACAGGGATATAAAAGAAAGAGGAAAAAGTTCTAAAATTACTAGAAAAAGATGGATTGAAACAGTAGAGCCAATGTATAAAGAATATGTCCTGCCACAAAAAAGAGATGCTCAATTGGTCATTCTTAATTCTGAATATAAACCAGAAGCTTTATAACAATATCAAAAATTATTTTTTTATGGAAATACTGGATTTTATTACTCAAACATTCCCATCTTCTGTTCAAAAACGTTGGAGGAATTATCGTGATGGAATTGTTTTAGAAGATCTTGAAAGATCTTTTGTTTCTGTACAAAATATTAACCCTAGTGATGCTTATCTTCCTGCAGATTTTTTATTTGTCAAAGCTTCTTATGCTTTTGCAAGAAGAGAAAAAGATAGAGCTGTAAGAATTTGTGTAAACATTCAAGAGAATTATCCTGGTTATGATCCTTCAGAACGATTTTATCCTTTACCAGATCTAAATAAGGATCCTTTTGATATGATGAAAGAAGCTGAGCAATCTAATGTTGCAGATAATTTTCTAGGCACATTTCTTAAAGCATATCCACACTATACATTTTCTGAATTTTCTCAGTATTTTTGTTTGCAAAAAGAAATACATAGAGATTCTCTCCTTCTACGACTCTCTTCTGAAAAAGAAAGCACTTGTACAAAAGAGTAACTATTTTTGTCTTACACTTTCTCTTAAAATTGCAAGATGTTTTTGTTTCATCTTTTCTAGGTCTTTTTTATTATTAAGATATTTCCCAAGCATTCCAGAAATAATCTCTCCTGATTTGACATATGGAACAAGAACGTAATCAGCTCCGGCATCATATAATCCTATAGCCTCTTCCACAGTTTTTGCAGTGAGAATAATTAAAGCTTCTGAACGAAGATCCTTGACATAATCCATTAAAAATAGATTATCTTGCTCTCTCTTTACTGTAGAGATAACTACTTTTACAGATTTAAAATTTACCCTCCTTAAAATTTCTATATTTGTTATGTCTCCATACATACAAGGGATTTTATTTTGTTTTAATTTCTCAATAATTTCTGGATTAAAATCAATCACCATCATTTTCTTTTTATTATGATGATAAGTTTTCAAAAAAGTACCGCCTACACGATTTGCACCAAAAAGGATAATATCTGGATGATTTTTGTACTCATAGCCTAATTGTTTTTTCTTTTTTGAAAGTTTTTCAAACAGAGCTAGGAAACTTGTTATTCTTGTATAAAGGCCTAGCTCATATTTCATAATATATGCAGTGAATGCAATGCTTATGACACCTAAAAGAATAGTAATAGAAAATAATTCTGGGGAGATATTATCAACTGATAATGCTAAAATTAACCCAAACTCAGAGATTTGTGCAAGAGCAACAGAAGAAACAAATGCATTTCTTTTATCATAACCTAAAAAACTTAGAATTATCATTACTATTAATGGTTTTAGAATAATAACTAAAAGAAGAAAGATAAAGAGAGGAAAAATAATCATGCTTATATTTACAAAAACAAGCTGCAGACCAAGAGAAACAAAAAAGATTGTTGCAAAAAAATCTTTCAAAGAGCTTATACGAGCAATGATATTGAGATTATATGGAAGATTTGCTAATGTTATCCCACCAAGAAATGCTCCAATTGCAATAGAAAAATCTAAAAAATATGCTACTAAAGAAAAGAGAAAACATACTGCAACAGAAAGAAGGAAGAGAAGTTCACTGGACTTTGCTGCAAATTTGAATAAAGAATGTATGATAAAACGATTAAAAATATATACCATAAGAAGCAATGCTATAAACTTCTCTAAGGTGTTTAATAAAGTCATAAGACTTAATGAATCTGCACTTAATAATACTGTTAATGCAATAATTACTAAAATATCCTGAACGAATAAGACTCCTAAAATAATCCTCCCATGTAAAGAATTTAATTCATCTTCATCAGAGAGAAGTTTAATTACAATCATAGTACTACTAAATGCAAGAATAAGGCCAGCATAGACTGCATTCATTTGATCAAAGCCAAGAAGTAATGCAACTGCAAAACCTGCTAAAAATGTTAAAAGTACTTGGAAAACACCAGTAATTATTGTTACAGCCCCTAGTTTTTTTAATTTGTGTAAGTCCATTTCTAAACCAACAATAAAAAGAAGAAAAATAATTCCAATCTCAGAAATGCTATGGATGAGCTCTACATCCTGAATAAGTTTTAATCCAATTGGACCAAGAACAAGCCCAGCAATAATATAGGCAGGAATCAATGGCTGTTTGAATATTTTTGCAATATAAGCAAAAAATGCTGCTGCAATAAGAATAATACCAATAGAAAATATTAAACTCTGTGGAAGATTTTGTATCACCTCTAACATTCATTTTATAATATGTAAGCACTTTATAAATTTTGTTACAAAAAGTTTATCAAAATAAAAAAATTCCTGAAAAATATTCCTTTCTGAGCCTGTAAAAGTTATTGCAGTTCGTATTCTTGCAGAACAGGCTATGACTAAAGATATAATACTGCTGTGTATAGAAGAAACTGCAGAAAATTGCCACAGAAGAATCCTTGCAGAGCAATGTCTCTTGTACTACCCAGGATTAAGGATTGTACATAGGTAAGATTACTTCTTCAAATAAATTTCAATGCTTGAGACACGCACTTGTCTTCCTTCTTTGTTGGTAAATTCTGCACTGTCAATGAGGATATTATCTGATTTAACTTGATTTTCTAAGAATCGTTTTGTTGCTACTTCAGCAATATCTACTGCTTTTGCAATAAACTTTCCTCGCGCCTTAATCACTACTTCAGGAGCTCCTAAAGTCGTGAACTGCATGACAACAGCAGTTACGTAATTCATAAATGGTTTTTCTCCTATGAACACGACATTGTCATTTGTTCTTTCTTTTTTCTCTGTCTCCATTGCTTCGTTCCTCCTAGCAATCACTATAATTGCTTAACAACTCTAGGTTAAAACCCCTTAAGGTCTGCTGTATTTATTCTTCTTTGTTCATTAACCTAGTAATATAACCTGTGAGGACGTTTTTTAATTTCTTAGAAGGTACTTCTACAAATTTTGGGACAATCACTTTATTCTCTTCAAATGTTTTTTTGAAGCTAGATCTATATTTGCTAACTAACTTATTTCCAACACGCTTAATCATGGTTGTTTTGATTCTTCCCATTGGTATATACTATTAAGTAATGGTATATAAAGGTTTTGGCGTGGTTCTAAAATTCTAAGAGAGCGTTTTGAACCTTTTCTAACAACTGAAAGAGTCTTTTACTTTATATGTTCTTATCTCTAAAAAATTCCTTGTTCAATTAAGTCTGGAATTATCTCTTTTTCTGTAATAGGTATTAGAGGATATTTTTGTTGTTGAAACTCTTCTTTTGTTATCCATATGGTGTCTTGAATCTCAGCGCTAGCTTTAGGTTCTCCTTCAATTGACACTATATATACTCTTTGTTTCATGATTTCATTAGCTTGATAAAATGAGTCACCAGAATATTCTTTGAAGAATGTTATCTCTGTTAGCTTCACGCCAATTTCTTCTTTTAATTCCCTTTTGAGGCATTCTTCATCACTTTCATCTAAATCTATTTTTCCTCCAGGAGTCCATAACTCCTTGTATCGACCTTTTAACAAAAGCAATTTCCCATTCTGAACAATTATTCCAACTACTCTTATTCTCATTTTTATCTTAGGGTAATATGTACTTATTCTATTTATATTTTGTGAATAAAGACAAATAAATTTGATGGAGAGCGAAATGCGTTACAAGGATAATGGTTAGTAAGTATTTAAGTTTCTATTACCAGTAGAAACTATCTTCTATTGTCAATAGAAACATTTAAATAGTGGCATGATATACTATTGATATGATCCCCAAAGATATACTCAAAGAAGTTATTGTTCTTCAAAGGGCATCCCTCTTACGTTTAGAGAGTGGTGTTTTGCGAGAGAAAGAGATTCAGATATATGATTCTTTTGCGCTTCTTCTTACAGGCATACGAAGATGCGGAAAGAGTACATTTCTTCATCAGCTTTTGAAAAAACAGAAACACTGGTATTATTTGAATCTTGAAGATCCTCGGCTTGATGGCTTTGCATTATCTGATTTTATGAGGGTTGAATCTATTATGAAGGAAGAGTATGGAGAAGGAGGTATTTATTTTTTTGATGAGATACAGGCTGTTGAGAAATGGGAGAAATTTATACGTTATCTCATAGATAAAAAGGAAAAGATTGTTATCACTGGTTCAAATGCTTCTCTTTTGAGTAGAGAGCTTGGAACAAAACTCACAGGAAGGCATGTAAGTTATGAGCTCTTTCCATTTTCTTTTCGAGAGTTTCTCCTGATGAAGAAAGAGAAGGCTTCTTTGCAGGAGTTTGATATATATTTTCAGAAAGGGGGATTTCCAGAGTTTCTTAAAAAAGATGATCCTGGACTTCTTCATGAACTTCTTTCTGATGTTGTTATGAAGGATATTGCCGTGAGGTTTGGGATAAAAAATACTTCTTTTCTTACAAAGATTACTATTTACCTTGTGAGTCATGTAGGAAAAGAGTTTTCTTATAATTCTCTCAAGCAGATGTTTGAAATAAAGTCTGTGCAGAGTGTTATTGATTATGTGAACTATCTTGAAAATACTTATCTTATATTCCTTGTTCAGAAGTTTGATTACTCTTATAAAAAACAACAAGTAGCTGCGAAGAAAGTCTATTCTATTGATAATGGTTTTTCGTATGTGAATTCAAGTTCTTTCTCTAAAGATAAAGGAAGGATGCTTGAAAATATGGTTTTTTTAGCATTACGAAAAAAAAGTAAGGATATTTTTTATTTCCAAGAGAAAGGAGAATGTGATTTCCTGGTGAAGGATAGAGAAAAGATTGTTCAGGCGCTACAAGTGTGCTTTGATTTTAATGAAGAAAATCAAGAGAGAGAGTTGAGGGGATTATTGTGTGCACTGCAGGAGTTTCATCTTTCTGAAGGGCTTATTCTGACCTATTCTCAAGAGGATAATTTTATTCTTGAAGGGAAAAAAATAGTTCTTAAACCTGTTTGGAAATGGCTGCTGGAGTAATTGTTTTGGATTTTAAGCAAATGAAGATTTTTACTGATGATGCCCCTAAGAAGAATACTCCTATTTTTTTATAACCCAAATCTCTCTGAGAATCCTTGATGTAGGAGAGCTGTAAAGAAATGGACCTTCAAAAGATAGACCTTTCTTTTCTAGGAGAGGAGCAAGGTTGATGGGCATATCTTTCTTTGCAGTTGTACGAAAACGAGGGGTAATAAATACAATCCTTTTTTTGGTTATTTTTATGAGATTATATAATACTTCTTGATAGAGAGGAAAGAGTTCTTGTACAATTCTTCGTGCTTCTTTTTCTGTAGGATATTTCTTTAAGAAAGGGCCTAAGTATGGCTCTGTTGCAACACAATCTACTGAGGTTAAATATTTTGCTACTTGTCTTGCATCAGAATGAATCAGTCTGTAACTTTCTGCACAATTGTATTCTTTTCGTATCCAATCAAGGTTTTGTTTGCTTGCTTCTATGCAAAATTTTTCTTTATCTATACCAATTACTTCCATACCCATAAGCATTGCTTCTTGTATGATAGTACCAATACCACAAAAAGGATCAAGAACTGTATCTCGTGGTTTTGCTCCTGAAAGATTGATAAGAATTTTTGCTAAACGAATAGAAACTGTATGAAGAGGTCTTTGGGCAGGTCGTTTCGTATCTCTAAATTTGTAATCCCTAGGGTTAAAAACTGCAAGAGTTTTCGCCAAATAGTTTTTGTACTGAATTATCTCAATAAGGTTCTGTGCTTCTGAAGGATTAAGATATTCTTGTTGTTCCCTATGTGATTTCTTAATTGTCGCTTTTATTTTTTCTTTCTTAAAATATGCTTTTAATTGGAGCCTGAGATAATCTTCTTCCTTAGTCTCTTCCCCATATTGTGAGATAGCATAACGTACTTTATTCTTTGTTCCCATATACAAACTATCCAAGGAATCTATGACTAGTGCAATTTTTTGTATGCCTCCAAGATCTTTGATACATTTTTCCGGGGAAATATTTTTTATTTCAAGAACACAAGCAATATCTGAGCAATCTTCCATTGTATAAGAAATTTTTCTTGCTTCTAAGTAAGAGAATAGTTCTTTTTGTGAGAGTTCTGGATTCCTCCCAAGGATAAAAATATATTTTTGCATGGTTGTAAAGAAGAATCTTTATTTATAAGACTAATGGCCGTTGCCTACTTTTATAATAGAAGGAAAAGGACTAGCATCTTCTTTTAGAAGCCGGATATCTACAGCACTAGGATGAAGAAGAGATTGCTGTGCTGCTCTTGTTGCGGCCATGACAATATCAGAAACATTCATCCCCCTCATAATATAATGGAGAGCTGTAGCAAAATATGCGTCACCAGCACCAACATCATCAACAATTGCTTTTTGGTTAATGGACTTATTATCTTCCTTAGGGTCATATCTGTAGCTTTGCCCGTCTTTTTTATGAATTTCAGAACCATCCTTTCCTAAAGTTGTAATAATATATTCTAGCCCTTCATATCTTTGGAAGAGCTCTGTCATTTGTTTCAGACCAAGATTTATTTTAATAACCTCTGTCTCTTCTTTATTTGCGGATAAAATATGTGTCTTTGGAATAATCTCAGTAAATCTTGTTTGTTCAAAAGGAAAGAATTTTAAATAAGGGCCTGGATTATATGCAATAGTATTAACAAAATTTTTTATGGAAACAACTGCAGTTTTAGGATTTGCAACTGCAAGCACTAATACATCATGACTGTTAAGAAATTCGTTATAAAAAGGACTTTGAGGGAGATATGGCTCACCAGAAACATTTCCTCTCCAAACTCTAGGAAGTTGATGTTCAGAATCTTTATAGACATAAAGACAAACAGGCATTGTTCCTTCTCTTCTTAAAAGGCATCTCGTGTCTACACCAATATTTTCTAGTGCATTTTTATAATCTTCAGATTCCTTATTTGTTCCAATAACGCTCACAACAGAGACTTTTTGGCCTCTTGCAGCTTGTAAATATTGTGAAATATTAAAAATAGGACCACCAAAATGTCTTTTATGAGAAATAGATAAATTTTGTACTGTTCGTATTATTGCTTTTGCTTTCTTATCATTCATATCCTTATGAACTTGAAGTTCTTCTTTTAGCAAAGCTGAACTCAATATAGAATATTGTTTATCATTTGGCCTAATAATCCAGTCAATTGCACAATCTGCAATAATTACATAATTTGTTCTCTCAGAATCTTGTCCTGTTAATGGTCTCATTTTGCCTTTATTGGATGGTATAGCTATTCTATATAAAGTAATCGTTTTCTTATATTAAACCTTAAAGTTTAAGTTAGGAAGATTTAGAGTGAAAGGCATCCTTTATAGATATTCCAAAGAATTGTATAGCACATTTTCAAAATATTGCTATTTTAGACATTTCCGAGGAAATATTTTTTTCTTAGAAAATTTTGGTCTCCAGAACATATCCCATCTTTAATCTTTTTGAGCCTTGAATAAATTTACTTCTTCTAAAACACTTTTTGCATAAGAACTATCTTTTATAACCAGAACTCGAAACTTTCCCTTCTTTTCAATAATATCTGTTAGTTTCTTTAAATCAAAACTTTTAAAATCTTTATTATTCTCAAAAAAATCATGTATTTCTTTATTAATATTTGCGTCGCCATAAAAACTAAAAATAAGGTCTCCCATAACATTGACATTCCAATGCATCGTTTCAGATTTTGTATAAAAATTAATGAGTCCTATTTTAGAATTATAATCTGCACAATATTTATCAATAACTGTTTTGGCACCATGAATGCCATAGAATCTGGATTTTAGTTTTCCTACAACTTGTTTTTCTCTTAATGGATAAAGCAATGGCCACCAGCTATGTGTATAATGCATAAGAAGAGTTTTATCTTTTTCAAAGAATTCATTAAAATAATCAAGAAGTTCTAAGAAATAATTATCCAATTGTGCATAAGATTCAAAATCAAAAGAAAGAGAATCCCCATCATTTTTTAATTCTAAAAGCTTATTGATTGAATGCTTTTTTTGGGAAGTATAATTTGAAACAATTAAATCTGAAAATAATCCTACTTGTTTAATCCATTCTACATTTAATAAATATTTTTTATTATCATTAATAATAATCTCATCAGTCATAAGGTGATTTAATTCTTTATGTACTGATTGGTAAGAAACGGACACATTAAAATTGGATTTAATCTTTAATTTGAGATCTTTTACTGTTAAAGGAAACTCAGAAGCTAAAAGAACTATGATTTTCTCCTTTACTGTTTTTGGGGCCAATTTTGGAAGTAATGCTCTAATTATCATAATGTAAAGAATATATTTTAGTCTATTTAAATGTTTTTATTTTTAAACCAATTAGTTTAAAACAGCCTTACCTTAGTATTTAATAAGAAGAAGGCTCCTTGATATGCTATGAACATGAAGCGCAAGAAAAGTGTTCGAAGCATATTTTGTCTTTCTAGTAATGAAATGGTGCATAGCTATTTAAGTATGAAGGACCACTCATATACTCCTTTAGAAGAGGATTTTCTTGAAGAGGCAAGTTAATGGGAATGAATATAATAATTGTAGAAAATGGCTGTAAGGATAAAGAAATCACCATTTTAGACACCAGACTGCCTTATTTTTATGCTAAAGTCAGTGAATTATTTTCTATAGAACCAGAAAAAGTGGAAGTTGTTCTTGTACATGATAAAAACAAGTTTCAAAATTTACGAGGAGAAGAAACAAATGAAGGTGCATTCTGTAAAGAAAACATTATTTATATCTATGAACCTAATCAGTTTGGTATTGCAACTTCTATTGCAAGAGAACATTTCTATGAAGTCCTTTATCAGGAATTAATCTATTTATTCTATAAAACCAGTAAAGCAGAAAGCTCCTAGCGTTTAATACAAAATATACTCTTACTGCCAATCATTTTTAGAATATCCCCCCAAGAATAAGCTCTATGGACCATTTGAGGAAGATTTTCACTTTGATTCCATGGTGCATCATAAAGAATGACTCTTGTTCCCGTGCTACAATCTTGAGCATTTTCTAATGAATCTTCAATAAGAAGGGAAATGCCATCATAAATACAGATATGCGCTTTTTTCTTTTGAGAATAACTTTCTTGATTACCAAGCAAATAGAAATCAGAGAATTTATTTGGGAAATATCTATCTAGCCAGTCAATAGTATCTTTTGCCTGTTCTTTTGGGCGACTAGTAATAACAACAAGCTTATATTTCTGAGCAAGTATTTCAATTGCCTCTACAGAACCATTCATTGGAGGAGTACCAAAAAATTCAGGGCTTTTGTAAAATTCTTCTAAATGTCTTCTTGTTTCTTCCATTGGGAGTTCTAAACTCTTTGAAAGATTAAAACTTGTGAAATCTTTTCTCTCTAAAGTAGTTTTATAGCTCCTATTATGAAAAATTATAAATTGCCCCATATGGTCTCCAAGGACATCATCTAAATCAATACCGATACGCATAAATTTAGGAATTCTAACTTATTATTAATACTTTTGGTTCAGAGGAGAACTCTAGATGTTTTGTTCTTTTCCTTTAAAAAGACCTTTTCTTTCTTTTTTGTTGAGGTGATGCTTAATGCGCTAATCAAAAAGAGAAAAAATGGGTTTTTCTTTCTTATTTTATTTTTATAAAATTCATTCCTTTGAGATTTTTTGTCATATATTCTTTTGCTTTCTTTGTAATGTCTCCAGAAGAAAGATAGAGAGTAGGAAGCTTAAGATTTTGTCCTTCTGTAAATGCCAATAAAAGATCTCCTTCATTGAGAATTTTCTTATTTCTTGCTTTCACAAAGTAAGTGAGTTCGCCTGCATTTGAAGGAATTTGTACTGTAAAATTGAATTCTTTATTTCTTGCAATAATAATTTTGTCTACAATCTTAATTTCTTTCTTCTTCAAATATTGAATTGTACTATTTTCAAAGTCACCATCAATTTTTTCTTTCTTTCCTTTATCCACAAGCACTTCTTGAAGAAATTTCTTTTTCTTTCTCTTTGGTTCTTGTTTTTCTTCATCTTGTAAAATATGGCTTTCTTCCAATTGTAGTTTGCTTTCCTCTTTTTGTATTGTTTTTGTTCCTAAGTTTTTTGCAAGCTGCAACAAAGCTGTTTCTTCTTTTTTTGGTGCATAGATGCGTTCTAAAGATTTTTCAATGAGTTCTTTTGCTTCTTGATCTGGAAGAAGATACCATTTCCAAAAAATTTCTTCTACATCACTTATAACTAGTTTTACAGGAATTGCAAAGTCTTCCAACTCTCGTAAAGCAACACGCTCAAAAGGAAGGCAATCTCGATCTCGAAGTACTTTCTTTTCTGTAAGTATATCTAATGCTTCTCTTTGTTTTTGACCAAGATTTCCTCGTATGAGTTCTACAATTCTCCCTTCCTGCTCTTTACAATAATACAAAGGTGAGCCACCTATTTTTGAACGAGTGAGTTTTATGCGCTTGTTTGTTATTAGTTCAGAAAGCAAAGCAGAGATGAAAATGTTTGTAGAACGAAACTCTTTTGCAATCACTGCTGGTAAAATAGGACCATGATTTTGTACATATTCGAAGACCCTTTCTTTGAGTTCTAAAATCCTATTTGTCATAGAGGAATTTTAAGAGTAGAGGGGTTTAAAAAGTTTTATGTAATTTTTTTCCATGAAGTAAATTTTCCTCTTCATTTGTTGTTGTTTTATTCCTTTTTATAGATAGTTAAGGTCTTGTCCATTTTATTTCGTAGTATGTTACATCTGACTCTTCGTCTACAATTCCAATAAGAAGTCTTTTTCTTGTGGAATGTGCAACCCTATTCTTTGCAGAAAATTCATACCAACTACATACATCACTTTCAGAAATTGGATACATAATCCACTTTGCATGATCATCTCCAGGCTTTACCCCACGATCATAGACACGAAAGTCTGCACCAAACTTTAATGCAGTCTTTACAATGTAACCACGATTACGCATATCTTTGAATGTTGCATAACGCACAAAAAAGTTTGCTTCTGCTTTTCCTGCAATTTTTAAGAGCTGATCAAAAGAAAGTTCTTTTTTTCCTTGCATGACTTGCATTTTTCCTCTTTCTACAAGGTATAATGCTTCCACTAGGGAATATTGAAATTTTTTCTGGAAAGGCTCACCATAACGGCTCTTCTCATAGAAGTCTCTGCTTGCATTTGTTGCTTCCGCAAGTACTTTGCCATCACAATACTCTGCTGAAATCTTTTCTTGTATTTCAGGCTCTGAAATGATGTCCTTTGGCTTTTTTTCCATATGTAAAATTGAAAGGCAAAGTATTTAAAAAGCTTTTCTTTTAAAATAGAGTATGGAAATTATACTTTTGGGTACAAGTTCTATGATACCCACGGAAGAACGCAATCACTCTGGAGCTTTCCTTAGATACAAAGAAGAAAATATCCTTATTGATTGCGGCGAAGGAACACAGAGGCAGATTCGGAAAGCTGGACTCTCAGCAATGAGGATTACAAAAATTCTGATCACACACTGGCATGGTGACCATATTCTTGGACTGCCTGGATTATTTCTCACCTTAGGATCTCAAAACTATTCTGGAACTCTAGTTATTTATGGACCTGTTGGAAGTAAAGATTACATTCAAGGAATCATGCAACTTTTTGTCCCTAGAGAACTTGTTCAATACAAAGTTATTGAAGTTGATTCTGGAATCTTTTTTGAGAATGAAGAATTTTTTCTTGAAGCAATTCCTTTGCAACATGGTACACGATGTCTTGGATATAGATGCGCAGAAAAGGATAGGAGAAGAGTTGATATGAAAGCCTTGAAAAAAATTGGTGTCAAAGAAGGACCACATATCAAACAACTACAAAAAGGAGAGGATATTATCTATCAAGGAAAGAAAATCAAAGCAAAGAATTTTACTACACTTGTTCCTGGAAAAAAAATTAGTATTGTCACAGACACTCTTTATTGTGATGCTGCTATTGAAATTGCAAAAGATGCAGACATTCTTTTTTGTGAAAGTACATTTCTTGGAGATCTTAAAGAACAAGCAATAGAAAGAAAACATATGACCGCAACACAAGCAGCAACTATTGCAAAGAAAGCTAAAGTGAAAAAATTAGTGTTGATACATTTCTCACAAAGATATAAGGATCTTTCTCTTTTTACAAAAGAAGCAAAGAAAACATTTCCTTATGTTGTTGCTGGAAAAGATTTGCAGAAATTTACTGTTTAGTTTTTTCTTTAAAGCGTAAAAAGACATAAATTGTTGTCCAAATATCTACAGTAATCCCAATAAGTATATTGATAATCCTCCATAATAAAGAGAGTATAGTTACTAAAGTTATTATAGATAGGAAAGAAAGGCTCATCTCAATTAATGTCCCTAGGATATAATTTATTGCCCAGAAAATAATTGTTAAAACAATGACAATTAGCCATGTTTCTAAAAGATATTTTGGTTGTTCTTTTAATGCTTTATATGATTCTTTGATTATTTGTATAGGCTGTTTTGTTTGTTTTAAGAACATTATTGGATACCGAAAAAGAATTGCTAGTTTTATGTAAATAAGCACTAAGATCCCTAAAATAATCCAGACTGCAAATGCAAGCCATAAGGCAAGATTTTCATTTAAAGAAAATAAAAGAAAATAGACCCCTAAACTTATTACAGAAACTATAATGATGGAAATAAGACTTAAGAAATAAACTATTACTCTTAAAAAGACAACTGGCCAAAAAAAACCTCTTCTTTCTTTCCATGAATTGATTAAAGAAATCTTTTTTCCTATGAGCATTTCTCTAATCATAGAAAATTTAAATATAATTACGCCTACACCAAAAATAAAAGTCACTAGAAAAAAAGTTACTGCAGAAATAATAATTTCTTTCAAATTTTCTGAAAGAAAAACCTTGATTAGCTCAAAGGAAGCTAGTTCTGTTGATTGAAATAAAGCGAGAAAACCTGAAGCGTTTGTATACAAATATAAATAATACAATAAAATAGAAGTTACTGCTGTCATTAAAATATCTGGAAGATATAAAATTGGATTTTTTCTAAGAAATCTGAAGCTTTCTTGTAAATTTTTAATGTGCATTGTGAAACTTTAGATCTTTTAGTTTATTAAATTTTTGTTATCACATTTTCTTTTACTTTAAATTTTATATCCAGGAATTGTTCGATAACTTGAATATTTGTTTTGATATGGTTTGTTATTTTTGGCGCCTTATACGAGCCTCCTGCAAGAGCAATATATGGAAGAAGCATATCTGCAGTATGAATATCTACTGTTCCATTTTCATAGGAATCAAGAAGAGACTCTACTGCTTCTTCTGCTACTTTCTCTGCAGTCTTTCCTTTTTCACCTAGTGCATCTCCACCAAAAAAAGAATGTTCTGTTTCTATTGTTATTTGTAAGCCTGAACCTGTGTTTAAAGTATCTACATATTCTGTTTGTATATGTATAGGAATGTCTGGAAATTTTTTGAAAAGCATATGTTTTGCTGTTTTTATCTGACGCTCGGCAACTTCTGCTTTTTCTAAATCCTTAGAAGCAATAGAAACCACTTTTATTGAAACAATTTTTCCTTTTTCTTGGATATACAATGGTTTTAATGTTGTTTTTTGAGAAAATACTTCTAGTTCAGCTCCACCTTTTGGGAAAAAACCCTGGCGGATAATATTCATGTCTACAATATAATTCATTTTTTTAAAGAGAGGAAAGAGAACATTTTCAAAATGATGAATGGGTGGAGCAAATTTTCCATAGGTTGCACCGCCTTTTATACTTAAATCTATTTTTGTATGCAGTGCGGGAATAAGGAGTACTTGAAGGATTAACCCTACAGAACCAGCTGTACTAATTTTTACTTCTATGTCACCTTTTTTTAATTTATTTGGGGAGAAAATAATTTTTGTAGAGCCTTTTTCTGCACCTTTTAGTTCTGCATTAGACAGCTTTTGCATTGCAAAGACTCCTTGTAAATGCTGTTCTTGGAGTCCAGGATTGGGACGTCCTATACGAATATTTTCTATAGTACATTCTTTTCCTGTAATTGCTGAAAGACCTAATGCAGTACGAAGAATTTGTCCCCCACCTTCTTTTCCATCTATGATAATCATATTATAATTGTTTGAAAGGAGCTTTTTAAGAGTTATGGATTCAAAAAGGATACTTTTTATAATTTTAATTTCATTTTAAGAACTTTTAATAATTCTGGGAATTTATTCTTGTCTACATCAGAACTAAAATGCCCTTGATCGTTAAACTCATAATATTCTGTATTTAATTTTTTTGCTATATATCGTGCTTCTTCTACAGGAATAAAAGGATCATTTATAGAATGAAAATGAATAATCCATTTTACATTTTGTTTAATTTTTTCCCAGTGCCATTCTTCATCAAAATACCCACTTGCTTTTTCTTTTTGGTCAGCTAAGTCTGTATAGGAAGCTCCTACAATAACTAATCCAATTAATTTATGAATTTCTGCATATCGCAAAGCAGCAAGTGCTCCAGAAGAGTGGCCAATGAGTATTGAATCTTTATTATTTTGTAACTGTTCTTCGATAAATGGTATCCAATATTTTCTTCTTGCAAGATCAGCATCAGGCATATTCTTTGCTATAATCTTTAAGTTTAAATTTTCTAATTCTTTTCTTATCCAAGGATACCAAATTTCAGAATTAATATCTGCATCTCCATTACCAGGAACAAGCATTATTTGCATATTAAAAATAAACTATTAAATATTTATAAAACCTTCTTTAATATATGCAAAATTTTGAAGAATTATTTTAGGAATTTTTCTTAGTTAACTCAATTATTGCTTCACTATGGAGTGTTTGCGGGAAAAGATCAAAAAGTGCTACACTTTTTATTTCATAATCTCTGAACTTTGGAAGATCTTTTGCAAGCTGTTGAGGATTACAAGAAATGTAGATAATACATTCTGGTTTTTGTTGATTTAAAACAGTTATAGTTTTTTGGTCCATTCCTGTTCTAGGAGGATCTGTTATTACAAATAATGGCTTTTTCCATTCGAGACGTGCAATCTGCTTTGCATCCATTACTATTGCTGAGACATTTTTTTGATTATTTTCTTCAATATTTTTCTTTGCTTTTTCTATAGATTCTTTTACACTTTCGATAATTAAAACATCTTTAAAATATTCTGCATTCATAATCCCAAAAGTTCCTACCCCACCATATAGATCCAGAAGCATTGTATCTTTTGTATTATATTTTTTTAAAATATTTGTTACATATTCCTGCATTTTCTCTGCCATTCTGTGATTATTTTGGAAAAAACCCTGAATAGGATAAGAAAATATTTTTTTATTATATGATGTTTGTAAAAAATCCTTTCCTTTGATACAAATATATTCTGAAGATATGCTCATATCAGTTTGAGCCTGGACATAGGTAATAAGAATATTTTTTGCTGTTGATTTTTGTGCAAACTCTTTTATTTTTTCTATGGCTTCTCCAATTCTTGTAGAATTCTTGTTTAGTACAAAAGAAATGGAAGAATCTTCTGGAGTAGAACGAATTACCGCATAGCGAAAAGTGCCAGAATGTTTTCGCAGATCAAATGCATCACAATCTGCAAAAAAGGCTAGTATTTCTTTCATAAAGAGATTTATCTTTTCTTCTGCAATGGCACATTGTTCAATGGGGATTATTTTATCCCAATGACTTTTTTTTCTTAAACCTATACCATCTTTGTGAAATATAAAGTCCATACGATTTCTATAGTGATATTCTTTATCAGAAAATACTTCAATACCATCTCTTTTTGTTATTTGCTGCAGATATTTCTTTTTATTTTCTAATTGTAGAGCGTAGTCTATATGTTGTGCAGTACAGCCGCCACAATTATTAAAATAAGGACAAAGGGGAGTTGCCATGGATTTTTAGTTCTGAAAGGATTTAAGAAGCTATCTATATCTTTCTCTGAATGGATTTAGTGCTTTCCATTCTGGGAAAGATGGACACTCACTTGGTGCACTTTTAGGGATATGTTCCTTGCCCCACATATACATCCCACAGGGATTTAATAACCCTTTTCCATACCACTCTTCTTCTTTCTTCTTTTTTGCTTCTTCTAGTGGGACAAAGTGATAAATAAGCACTTTAGAAAAAGTAGCAAAATCTCTTTCTGGATTATATCCTAAACTTGCATACTCCAAAACTAACTCCATAAATTTTGTGTTTAAATCCCTATGAAAAAATCTATTTGTTAATTGGCCTTTTACTTTTCTTGATATTTCCATACCTTGAACCTCTAAAAACGCAAACTCTAAGTGTCCTAAATGATGGGTTTCTCTCTCTCTTTCTAAAACTGAAAAATCTTTTTGTCTTATTCTTTCGTCAGCATCCAAAATGAGAATCCAATTTGTGCTTACCCTCTCTATCGAAACATTTCTTGAAGGGCCATAGCCATCAAATGGATGATCTCTCACTTCTAGATGAGGATATTCACCTTTTGCTTGTTCTAAATATTCCCTTGTCCCATCTTTCGATCCTGTATCGACAATTATTGCTCTTTCTACAAATGGAAGTGTACTATCAACAAAATCTTTTATTCCACCAGCAGGATTCATTATCTCATCACGGATGATTGCACAAAGGCTTGTATCTCTTAGGATTGCCATAGCCTTTTTTGTAAAAGGCCTTATTTAAAAAGCTTTTTATAGCTGCCTTTTCTCTTTTCAAAGATGCTTCAAAAACTATTCAAGAAAGATACAAAAGATTTCGCACAAGAACTTTTAGGAATGTATCTTATTCATGAATCTCCAGAAGGAAAAACAATTGGAAAAATTGTTGAAACAGAAGCATACCTTTGGAATGATCCTGCTGCACATTCCTTTCGAGGAAAAACAATGAGAAATAGTCCTATGTTTGGTAAGCCAGGAACTGCCTATGTCTATTTTACCTATGGGATGCATTATTGTTTTAATGTTGTCACTGCAAATGTAGGCATTGGAGAAGCAGTGCTTATACGCGCACTTGAACCAATAGAAGGAATTGAACTTATGAAAAAAAGAAGGAAGAGGGAGGATTTGTATAATCTTTGTAATGGACCTGCAAAGCTTGTGCAAGCCATGGGGATTAGCAAAGAACATAATACTCATTTTCTTCTCCACAAACCATTATATCTTGAAGAGAGAAAAAAAGAAATGTTTTCTATTGTAAAAAAAACACGAATAGGAATTAGCCTTGCAAAAAATAAACTCTTTCGTTTTTACATCAAAGGAAATGATTTTGTTTCTTTTCCTGTTTAAATTAAAAGTTCATCCAGATTTTCATCCCAATTATTTGTATGAACTCTGTCTGCCATTTCTGCAATTGCTGCAAGAGGGATCATTTTTGATGCTGGGGCTTTATTTGTATGCGCCCAAGACTCAATCTCCAGCCAATCCTCCGGTTCTGTATTTGCATCATTATCAGGTGTGCTTAGAGAAGCATCCATTGAAGAGGCATATACATCATCTGGATTCAAACGTATCCATATATTATTACTTGAGAAACCATCATACCCTTGATGAGTATTTGGTTTGTCTTTTACTGCTTGTACATGGTCCCTTTCTGCAAAAACGAGCATGACATGTATATCTTTCTTTATTTTATCATAATTAAAAACTGTTTCTCTAAAATCCCATAGCTCTTCTGCTAATTCTGGTGTTGCAAGATTTTCTGGTCGTTCTATGCTTTCAAAAGCATTATTTTCTTCTAAAGCTTTTAGCAAAGCACGAGAATAAAATAGTTTTCCAAACATATTAGGATGTTTGTCGCTTAAAACATACTCCACTACATCTAACTTTTTATTTTCATTTGCGTCAAAGTATGGAGCTTCACTTTTTGCATCCCATTGTACTGTAGAGTAATCTATACTTATAATTGTTGGAGAATAATCTTTTGGATAGGAATAAAAGGGATTATACACTGGATGATTATTTTCATCCCAATATCCAAGCTCTAAAGCATATAGTGTATCACTGGTAGGATTTTCTCTTCCTACAAAATAGTCCACATCAAGCTCATCTGCATAGAGTGCAAGAACATTTGTTGCTGCAATTCCTGGATGCGAAAAAGCATACAAACCAAGATTTTCTGTGTCTATAGAAATTTCTGATAAATCCTGTATATATTTTCCATTGGTATTAGGAATATCCCCAGATGCAAAACGGATTACATCACGCAGTGCTTTGAGAGAATCTTCTCCTCCATAATCATATACTCCTTCACTTTTTGCTCCAGAAGGATCTGATTTTCCAGGCCAAAGATATGTTATATGAACAAAACCTAGTTCTGTGCTTTGTGTAAATTCTTTATCAAAAGTAGGTTCTTTTGGTGTGAAAAATGTTGAAACAGGAATAATAACTGGAGCATTTGTATATCTTGGTTCTTTTGGAAGCGTAACCTGTACTGCAATATCTTTTCCTTCTGAATCAATATATGTTACAAAACTTTCTCCTGCTCTAGCTTTGTTTTCCTCTATGGAACAACTTGTAAAAAAAAGAAGAATAAGAAGAAGTATAAAAAATATTCTTTTCATTGTTTTCTTCTATACTCCTGCAAAGATCTTTGTGCAAGAAAAGTATCCTTTTTTATGGTATTATATATTTCTTGCATTTTTGCATCACTATTAATCCAATTTTTATAAAAACAAATTGCTTCATGCATTTCTTTCATTTCCCGCAGCTTTTGTGCAAACTCACTCCAAACAGAAATAGAAGAAATTTGTCCTTTAAGTCCTTTTCCTGTATTTTCATGTGTGTTCCATTCTCTTTCTAAGAAAAAAAGATGTACTGGTGTGTCTATCAGTTCAAAAAGCTTTTTTAAGCTATCATCAATTATTGCGCGTGCATGTATTTTTCTGCACATATCTGCTTTTGCTTGGTCATTTGTTCCATAGATTGCTTCGATAGGAAGATGATGTTTTTTTACAAAAATCTTACAGGCTTCTAAAGATTGATTTGCTCTAGAGGTGATTATCGTAAAACGAAAAGATTCTTTGCATAAGGCATTAAGGACTTCTTTACAATGAGGATCCAATATATACTCATCCATATGCTGGACTGTTACTTTGTCCATGAGTTGTTTGTACATTACTGAACCTAATGGATAAGTCTCTGACATACAAGTCCTTGGATTAATATTTATTTTATGATACTCTTTGGCATATTTTATTTTTACATGCTCACCTATTGCAATGCAGCCATCAAAATCTAAGGCTACATGTATTGTTTGTGCAATATAATTCTTAAGCATTGTTTCCTTTATAGTATGATAGTTCTTAAATATTTCTCTTACGCTGCTGGTGCATAACAAAAGCCTCGTATCCTAAGGTCATGTATTTTTCTTAAAAAATTTCCAATTCTTTTTGTACAGTGTGCCATGTTTGTCCCCTCCCATCTTATCACCACTTTATGTTTGAAAACTCTTTATTATTGCCCCTAATTTAGCCATATTCCTTTTTTTCCCTTCATCACGTAATTTTACTGCTGCAGTTGAATAATACATATGATTTCTGAGGAATTGTAGAGAACTTGTATACCATCCTTCTCCTTCTGGAATCCCTAATTCTTTTCTTACCGCTTCATTTTTTATTAAAAAATCATCCCTTCCAAGATTATCAAGGTCTGCATCACATAAAATTTCTTGAAGGAAATTTTTTGGAGCTGTAGGAATTTTTGTGGCTAAAATTAGAGAAGCTATTTGCTCAATTTGTGTTGTTGAATAACCTATTCCTGGAAGATAACGCCTTGCAAACTCTGCAGTTCTTTCTTCATTATCCTTTGCGGTTGGAATAAGAATTGCATCGTGAAGAAGTCCTGCGCTTCCAACAATTAATGTTTGCTCTGGACTGAGACCAGATAGTTTTGCTAAACGCATAGATGCAAGATACACATCCACTGCATGTCCAAAATTATGATAAGGTAAATCTGGCATCATTGCACCCACCAAAGACATTAGATTTCTTTCATCTTGATATACAACCATGTTTGTACCTCCAAACCTAATATACTATAGTCAAAGGTATATAAAAAATAATTTATCCAAAATTGCCTATTTTCCGAAGAATTTAAATATTTATTGCGTTATATACCTTATATGCGTTATCTGCAACAAACACAAACAGAGGATAAAGTCAAACTTGATATCAAGGATAAAAAGATTCTTTCTCTTCTCAGTCAAAATGCTCGTGCAAATAGTAGCACCATCGCAAAAGAGGTTGTACTCTCGAGGGATACTGTTGCATACCGATTAGAGAATTATCAAAAGAAAGGATTAATTCAGGGCTATAGAACTGTTGTTGATATAGGTCTTTTTGGCTATGATGCATATCATATTTTTCTTCAACTCAATAAACCTACAGAAGAAATAGAAAAAAAACTTATTCAAAAATTTCAAGAATTTTCTTTTATGCGTGCAATTATAAAATTTAGTGGAAAATTTGATTTTGAACTTGCTGTGATTGCAAAAGGATTACAAGATTTTGATAGAATCCTTGATGATATTCTCACTGCCTGCTCCCATTATCTTCAGGATTATCTTATTGTTGCTCGAACTGAAACATATGTAGGAAGAGTTTTCCCTAGAAGTTTTTATGATTATAAGCAAGCACCACAAAAAAAGGTTGAAAGCAATGGAGTTATTCTTGATGCTCTTGATAAAAAATTACTTACTATTCTTGCTGATGATGCAACTGCTTCCTACCAATTCCTTGCAAAGAAAACAGGCTTATCTCCAGATGCAATTGCATACAGAATCAAAAAACTCCTCCAAGAGGGAGTTATTTTAAAATTTATTCCTGTCATTAACTATGCTGCACTCTCTTACAATATTTATGCTGTTCTTCTTCGTATTAGTGGGTTAGATATTAAAAGAAAAATTATATTGAAAAACTTTCTGAAAGAAAATCCACATATTCTCTGGGCTGTAAAATGTGTAGGGAGATTTAATGTGCTTAGTTATATTTGTGTGAATACAACAGAAGAGCTCAATCAAACGATTATCCAATTACGAAATATCATTCCTGATACACTTATTGATTATGAAGTTCTTATTGCTTATGAAGAATATAAATATACTTATTTTCCTGATTATGCCCTTCTATAACAAAATTTATAAGCTTCCATAAAAAAGGCATTCTATGAGTCTACGACATTCTATTTTTCAAGGATTATTTTCTCTTCTTCATCCTTTTGAAAATGAGGATTTAGTTCTCCATTTAGATCATTCTAGCTATAGAAAAAACATTCTTGGATATGAAGGAGCAGCTGTTGTTTTGTACAGCCCTTCTCAAAATGGAGTGAAGAGCTTTTCTCCAAAACTTCAAAAAATATTGCAGTATACTGAAAATGCCTTTGGGCAATCTGCACGG
>JAUYPF010000063.1 GCA_030697685.1 bacterium
TCCTAAATTCAGAAATTCCTTCCGGAAACCTTCAGGATTTTTCTGCTAAAGCTATATAAATTTAACTTCCTAAGAAGAAAGAACAGTATACTTCTCAACCCAGCACTCCTTTACATCTTTCACTTCAAAGAATTTATTCAAGAAATCCTTAATGACTTGATAAGGATATTTTGCAACAATTTTCTCTCCATGGCTTCTTCCATAAATAATTGGATGATAAAACTGTTTGCCATCAATAGTTGAAAGAAACTCTAAAGATGGGCTCAATGTATAATTATTCTCAACACGTATAAGATATCCTTTTCTCACAAGCACATCAATGCTTTGAGACAGATCAGAAAATTGCATCCCGGACTTTGCAAAGAGTTCACTAGCTTTAATTTCTCTCCCCTCTTTCAACGCAATATTCAACAACTGTTCTTGTTTAAAATTTAATTCTTCAAGATGCAATTTTAAAAGAGAAAGTCCAGACACATCTTCTAACTTTTCAATCACTTGTAAATCAATAAGATCAATAAGAATCTTAAATTCCTCTCCTTTTCTAGAACAAAGCATCAATACAGCAGGAATAAGTTGCAAAGAAATTTTTGTGCCATTCCCATGCATCAATTTCACATCTTCCATACTAAACTGTTGCCTCACTAAAGCAATTGCCTCACCTTCATCTTCATATTTTTTTTCTTGTGCAACAAAACTCTCCTCTTCTTCTTTCTCTTCTTGCACATCATTATCATCATCAAGGAATGCACTTACTGCTTCTCCACCATGCTTGCTCATTCTAGGTCGGATATTCACTAAGAGAGGGACATCAACAATCCCAGTAATTAAAGCAGTGCCTATAGGAATATTTTGTATTTCTTTTTCTGTATGCATAGTAATGCCCTCAATAGAATGTGAGATGGCTTTGATATCATGAGTATTCGTCACTTTCAAAATAATTTGTGTTGATGCTTGAGAAATAGCGCTCTTATCAGCACGTGATGGTCTTTGCGTAATCAAACATAAACCTAATCCAAACTTCCTTCCTTCTGCAGCAACTTGTCGTATGATTGAAGAACTCTTTGCTTCACCAAAACTTCGTTCAGGGCAATTATGTACTAAAATATTATTTGCTATATAGTTCTCATTCTGAATCGAAAAGTTATAGACATATTCTTCTCCTAAGGGTTTAATTTGTAAAACGGGATCATAAATAAAGTGTAAGTCGCAGTATTTTTGACACCATTCTTGAAATGGAAGAAAATTCATTCTGCCTAAACCGGCTGTATCTGATCTTTTGTGAGCTTTTGTGTCATAAATCCAGTTTCTGACTAATGCTACAGGTAATCCAAAATGACGAGCAAGCTTTACTTTACCATAATGGGTCTTAGATCTAAAACGAATAACCTTCTTTCTAAGTCCCTCTTTTTTAGAGATTATATTTAGTTTATGTTTGTAGTAATAAAGGACTTTTTTAGACAAGATCTCTTTTTCATGGTGGTATCTAAAACCTATTTTTGAAACAAACTTATAGAGATTATCATTCTTATTTGAAATGTCAAAAACATATTTTTTGGTCTTTAGTCCATCGTTTTTTCTAATATTCCCATTTTTAGTATTATATTTCACTTTTATTTTAAAATCCTTAAATAGTTGAATAATTTGAGAAGCATATACTCTGGCATCATGTTCTAGTTGCTCTATTTTGGAGAAGGAAAGTCTTATAACCTCAGAATTTTTATTTTTAATTCGTATCTTAAATCCATCACTCCCCATTAAAGCACCTAAAAATTCTGCCTTAATTTTTAGAGATCCATTCATAATAAAATCTGGAATGAGAAAGCTTTGTAAAACTCTTCTCCCAATCGGTAAATAATATTTTTTTGTAAAAAATTTAAAGCAGTTCGTTGAAGAAGTCATTGAATATCCTCCTCCAGAAACTTCTAAGATACCATTGTCTATAGAATTTATAGAGGAAACACTTTCAATTTTATGGGTATTTGATGAGGAAAATCCCAAATAGGTTAAGTCTTCTTTTATTCTCATTAAGTCTTCTTTTCTTCCTGAAAAACCTACAGTACCGCTCCGTGTAGCATTTTGTGTAATCCAACCATCACCTAATAAATGACCAATAAGACGTGCAGTCACAAGATCCTTACTCATTTTATAAGTTGATTGTAAGGGGATGGAACATTCTTCTAAGCAAGCTGCAGGTACAAAACCGTTTTTTGTAAAAAATGGATGATCTTTTGTGGTTTTAATTTTATTCCCAAAAGTAGTTGTAATTACATAAACTTCAGCTTCTCTTTTTTCAAATATTTTAGTGGGGGGATTGTATTCTAATGTTGAACGAGTAAAATTGAAAGTAGCAATGAGATCATTAGGGCTAATTTTGGAGATATTCTGCTCACCATTAGAAGTTAAGATTTTAGTATCCTGGGTAAAACAAAAATTATGACATTCCTCTATCACTAAAAAGAATGGGGGAATAGTATTCTTTTTTCGTTCTTCAAAAAGATCATGAATGAGCTTATACACAACAATTTCTTGGATATCTTGTGCAACTCCTCGAAGGTTAATGATACTCATCTTTCCACCTTGTACCAGTTCCCCCATAAGGGTCGGGCTTTCAGAAAAAAGATTCAATTTTTTCACATACTCAAAGATATGAATCAGTGTCCATTTACTATTATTATCCTCTGTAGATTCAAGCTCAATAAGAAGTTCATTAAAGTCAACTTTTCCTCCAAGATTTTTCAGAGCAGCATAGACAAGGCCCAGTTGTGAAGAAGAAAGTTTTGTAGGAAGCATATGAATCAGTTCTGCAGAACTAAGATTTCTATTGCTTAGTTTCAAAGGCTTTGCATCAGGGTTCACTTTTGTATCAGGAGAGAATTCTTGAATTTGTTTGAGAAATCCTTGTGCTTCAATACCAAAACGAATCATATTTTCTTTATCCTTGGGATTAGGATATTTTAATGAAGTATATTCACCATGAGAGTCAATAACCACAATAGGAATTTTTTTGAGAAGTAATTCTTCAAGTAACACAGAAGTGCAATATGACTTACCTGATCCACTCCTTGCCAAAATTACCACATGATTGGAAAGAACTTTGTGCATATCAAGATACACTTTCAAATGATCTCTTCCATCAAGAATACCTATATACGCAGAATTTTTTTTCTTTTCTAGACCTAAAATATCTTTGATAAAATCATCCTCAGCACGCAACACTTCAACACCAGGATCAAGAGGAGATTTCAGTGTTTGCAACTTTCCTTCATCATCTCTAAAACCAATAACACAACAAAAAGCAACACTCCTTTCAGAATCTTTTTCTATTTCCTCAATCATTGCAAGAACAAAGACTCCAGAATAATGCATGACTTGGACATACTCAAATTTATGTGCAGTATCCTCTACTTTAAACGCAAACTGCTTCGTACTAGTCTTTCCGATAACACGTCCAAGGATCATTCATCTTTTCTAAGAAAAAGTATTTATAAGCATTCATATACAAAACAATAACTTTAAATGCTCCTTAAGCCTAAGAAATAGAAGAGGTGTATTTATGGATAAAGTTGAGCATTACGAAATTCGTATGCAATTAGATAGTTATGAAGATATCTTTTCAGATTTTGATCCTCGTCCATTTCATGAAAGAGCATTATCTGATGATTTCCTTGCAGAAGCAAAAAAAGCATCTATAGATAAGACTGAAGAAATAGATATATTTTTCTTTCTTCCAAAAACAAAACGAGATGCAAAAAGTGAAGCAACAATAAAAAAAAGAATTCTTGCACATTCTAAAAGGCATTTCACTATTCTTCAAAAAGACCAAAAAAAGATAGTAAAAATGGGTGGAATATTTACAGTAATTGGTGTAGTCCTGATGGTCATTGCAACTTTTTCCCTATACAAATATGAACGTAACCTTGTTGCAAGTCTTATCATTATAATTTTAGAACCAGCATCCTGGTTTCTCTTCTGGGAAGGCTTAAATTTAGTCATTTTTAGTTCAAAAAAGAAACAACCTGAATTAATTTTTTATGAAAAAATGTCTCGTGCACATATTTTTTTCGCGAATAAGGAAACATAATATATTTAAGGATGGACTTTTCCAGATGCATTAAAAGATATTAAATCTAAATTATAAATAAAGCTTTTTTAACTCTTCTACATTATGCACTTCAAAGCTATATTCCTTACTATCCACAGTATGCCTATACAGCTTGTCATAATACTCAATAAGAATAACATGAATGACGTCCTTGACTTTTCCAGCTTCAAGCATTTCTATCAGCTCCTCTGCTTTTTCCTTTCCTAAGTTTTTTTGAATATATCGTATTTTTTGAATCAACAAAGGAACATCTAAACTATGACAGTATTCTTTGTATAATCGCTCCACTCGTTGTTCTGTAGGGCAAATAACTTTTAGCTTTGTCGCTTTTTGCATAAGGTTCCACAAGCGTAAAGGGATCATAGTATTTCCTATCTTTCGACTCTCCCCTTCAATAAATATAATTTTTTCTTTTTGTACTTCATATAATCTCTGTAACAATAAACTATCAAACATCTTTTGTGTTCGTGGCCTAAGACCAACATCACCAAAAATACTCCCTCGATGTTGCGCCAATCCTTCAAGATCAATACTATTTTCTAATTGTTGCAGCATTTCTGTTTTTCCAGAACCAGTCAATGCATACAAAATAACTAAAGGAGGAATAGAAACTTTTTCCAATTCTTCTCGAACAAATCGCCTATAATCTTTATACCCATTTTCTAATTGTTCAACATCAAATTTCAATGATTCTAATAACCCGACAACAGATCCAGAACGCATACCACCTCTCCAGCAATACACAATTATTCTTTTGTTCTTGTACTGTTGATACTCCTTGATCATTTCAGGTAATTTATTTCCAACAATTTCTAAACCTTTGTCAATTGCAACATCTTTCCCTACTTGTTTGTACAAAGTTCCAACAATGGCTCGTTCTTCATTAGAGAATAATGGAATATTCACAGCTCCAGGAATATGATCTTCTGTAAACTCCTTTGGTGAACGCACATCAACAAAAAGATAATTTTCCCTATAGACTTCTTCAATCTTTTTCATCGCACACTCTCATACTCTTTCTTTGAAGGAAAAATATATTCTTTCATCCAAAAAAACCAAATCTTCAAATATCCTTTTTGCCTATACCTTCGCATATTATTGTATACATACACATCAGCAATACCAAATCTTCCTAATTTTCTTGCTCTTCGGAGTAATCGCCCATCTTCTTTCTTGGTCAAATACTCTTCAAAACCATGAGCTTTCTCAAAAATATCTTTATCAATAAAGAGTAATCCTGTACAAGTTCCTAAACCATGAAACTGAGATTTCGCCCACATAAGAAATCTATCAAGAAAACGCAAAGAATCAGCTTTCACATGACAAGTTCCAACAGTATAACTGCTTAAAAAAATTTTCTCAAACAAATCTTTTTCAGGTAGCATATCCGCATCCATAAACACCAATCGTGAATGTGAAGCAACTTTTGCACCCTCATTTCGTGCTCTAGAAACTCCTTTCTCAGCAAGAACAACAACTTTATCAGCATAATTCCTTGCTATTTCCTCAGTTTTATCTGTACATCCATTACAAACAACAATAATTTCAGCGCCTTGAATTGCCTTTAGTGTCCTCTCTATATATTTCTCTTCATTATATGCTGGGATAATTAATGAGACCTTCATAGAAAAAATGCAGAAACCATTCTTTAAAAACCTATTCCTTGGAATACATGTTTCACCATAAAAATCTTTTTTAAACCAAAAAAAGCAATAACTTCTATGAAGACAACATATGTGGTGATTTCTGGCCCAATTTGTGCAGGGAAAGATGAGCTGATTAACAAATTAAAAGAAAGAAATCTTCTTGAAAAGAATCTTCAAGATGGAGAACAAGTGCATTATCTGAGTGAAGCAGTAAATCATGATAAAAATGTGCTTAATGGATATTATAGTGATCAAAAAGGAACAGGAGAATTCTTTGATTTAGGAACTCTCTGTTTTCGCACAGTGTTAACAAGTACTATTAAAAATAAAAAAGGAATAGTCATAGGAAATAGACATCCTCTAGAAGCACGCGCAACATTTATTCGATATGGTGGAGAAAACAATTTTCTTGATGCAACTTCTATAGGCTTACATGACATTGTATTACGAAGAGGCATAGAAAAAAAGCTTATTCCAATCCCAGAACTTGTATTTTATTTAGATGTAGCAGATCCAGAGATTCTTATTGAAAGAAATAAAAGTAGGCAAGCTCCAGGAGAAGAAAATTTAATGTCAGAATATCTAAGAAACATTGCACCTTATTTTGGAAGATATAGAGATAATTTTCAAGAGATGTATCAGCAATTTTCTGTACCCACACCTGAATTAAAAGTTTTAGACTCTTCCACAGATTATAAACAGGATCCAAAGATTTTAGAAAAACTTGCTGAGATCTGTGAGAGAGAAATACTTTCTTTGCACAGGAGAAGAAATGAACACTCTTGAAGAACGAACCAAAGAATTAGAAGGCCTTTATGATGCAGAAGTAATAGATAGAATGATTATTATAGAACAAAGAATGAGAGATTATTTCACAAATGAAGAGAAGAAATATCTTGCAGTAGAAGGATTAATTGGCACAGGAAAATCAACATTAGTACGATTACTCGCAACAAGAATAGGATTAAAGCCTTATTTAGAACAAGTTGATGATAATGATTTATGGAAAGAAACAATCACACAATTCTACAAAGATAGAACAAAATTTGGATCATCTACTCAAATAACTCTTCTCCATATGCGCAGAGCACAAGCAGAACAAGCAAAAAGATTTCCACGATCCACAATATTGGATAGAACTTATTGGGCTGATAGGTTTGTTTTTGTCCCTACCTTAGTAGATGAAGGATTGCCAAAAAGGGAAGTAGAATATTTAGAAGGGGAATATGAAAAATTTAAAACAGAGTTTCCTCCTGTAGATCTTCTTCTAATGCTTAAGTGTAAACCAGAAACTGCAAATGAAAGGATAAATCAAAGACAAAGAACTGTAGAAATGAGTACAGATCTAAAAACAGAAAAATTAGATAAAAATCATTATCTTGTAAAAATTGGAGAAAGGTATGCAGCACTTCCAAAAATTCTCGAAGAAAAAGGATTATATACTGGCCCAATAGTTTACATTGATCAAGATACTTTTCGTGTGACAGATGGAAGACACACCACAGCTCTATTAGAATGTATTGCAGAAGCCTTGAATATTAAAAGAAAGGTGTAATCCAATGATATATGTCATCAGATTGCACAGTAAAGGCTAAAAGAGAAAACTTTATATATCCCAATGTATATACAATGGGTATGGAAAGAACGACACAGTTTTCTATGCGTATGGAAGAAATGTTACTCCATCAAATAGACGAAGAAGCAAAAAAAAGATTCAAGAATAGGACAGAACTCATTAAAGAGGCTGTATTAAAATATTTACAAGAAAGAATTGAAAAAGAGCGTATTAAAAAAATTGCAGCAGAACTTTGGTTGAAAGGAGAACTTTCTGAAACACAACTCAAAAAAGCTCTCAATGAAGAAGAAGTGAAAGATCTTCAGTTTGGAAAGCGATGGATAGAGGAAGCTGTAAATGAATTACGTTCTTGATACAGGTGCACTTCTCTCTTTAGCACAGAGTATATACTTTGAAAATATCCTAAAAGAGAATAAACTCTTTACCACAAAAGAAGTAGTAGAAGAGATACAAGATATTGCTCAGTATGAAGATATACTTGGAAAGGCTGCACAAAGAATACTAAAAAAAAAACAATGCATTCAAATAAAAGCTCCAAAAGAACTACTTCCTCTAAAAATTGAACTTGCAGAACTTTCTATTTTCTCTTTAGGGAAAGAACAGAAGTATTTTATTATTACAGATGATATACACGCCGCACGTATTGCAAAAGAAAAAGAAAACCTAAAGTCAGCACCTAGTTTTTATCTTCTTATTCTTCTTTATAAAGATAAAAAAATCAGTAAGGAAAATCTTAAGAAAGATATTCAAAACATTATGTACAAACGAAATTGGTTCTCAGGAGTGTTATATGAATATGCTCAAGATTTAATAAAAAATCTGTAAACGAATGCACTATTGAAATCAGTCGAAACCTTTAAAAAGCAGAATCAGAGCTAAAAAGCCTATGAAAGTAGTCTACATCCCTGCAAAAGTCAAGCATGCAGGCATTAAGGAATTGATGTCTAAAGTAAATATAAAAGAAAAGTTTGCTATAGTCTCTACGATTCAATTTTTAGATGAAGTAAAAGAATTAGAAAAAGATGGCTACAAAGTATTAGGGCAAATTTTAGGTTGTAACACAGTTGCTACAAAAGGCACTGAAGTCGAAGCATACTTATACATTGGCACAGGAAAATTTCACCCATTAAACTTGGCGTTTACGAGTAAAAAACCTGTTTACATTCTTGATCCAATGACGCAAGAATTCACGCGAATCACAGAACAAGAAGTAGAAAAATATGAAAAGAAAAAGAAAGGAATGCTTCTCAAATATTACAATGCAGATAAAATTGGTATCATTGTTTCAACAAAATCTGGACAAAATCTTCTTCTTCGTGCACTCAAATTCAAAAAAACATGTGGAAAGAAGGCATATATTTTCCTTTGTAATAATGTAAACAACTTAGAAGATTTTCAAGACATCCAGTGTTGGGTAAATACTGCATGCGTTAGAATTATTGAAGATGACTTTCATGTTCCAATGGTAAACATTAGAGATGTAGAAAATATACACAAAGAAGATCCAGCATATCAATTCTCTTTTGAATAGTAATCCTACAGCCTATACAAAATTTCTTAACAGGGCTGTATAAAAAATGAGAGAAAAGCTTAAAAGTCTCTATCAATTCTAAAGCCTTATGCATAACGAACAATTTCTCAAAGACCTTCATGCATTCATGCAAAGTAAAGGCTTTGTCTATGGTCCTTTCCCAGAGATTTACAATGGAGTTTCAGGATTTTATGCCTATGGCCCATTAGGAAAACTTTTAAAAAATAAAGTAGAGAACTCTGTTCGTTCTATTTTTTTCAGCAATGGCTTTCGTGAATTAGAATGTCCCACAGTAGTCCCTGATATTGTATGGGAGGCATCTGGGCACTTAAACACTTTCACTGATAAAACTGTAGAATGCTCTAAGTGTAAATCAGTATTTCGTATAGATAAACTTATTGAGGAAGTAACAAATAAAGAAACAGCATCCTGGTCGGATAAACAATTCCTTGACACTATAAAAAAAGAAAAGATTTCCTGTCCTTCATGTAAGGGTGCATTCAAAGAAGAAGTCAAAGCATACAGCTTAATGATGAAAACAGAAGTTGCAGGAAAACCCTTCTCTCTGAGACCAGAAACAGCAACAGTAACCTACTTACCATTCAAACGATTACATGAATATTTCAGAAAACTTCCTTTTGCAGTATTCCAGATTGGAAAAGCATATAGAAATGAAATTTCTCCTCGACAACATCTCTTGAGAATGAGAGAATTTACTCAAGCAGAAGCACAATTATTTATTGATCCAAAGGAAAAAAATAACTGGGAAAAATATGAAGCAATAAAAAAAGAAAAGCTTCCTTTATACACATCTCATAATCAAGAAAAGCAATTGAAAGTGGAATTAATTTCTTTAGAAGATGCACTCAAGCATAAGCACATCAAATCTAAAGCTTACGCATGGTGTTTACATTTAGCATACAAACAATTTTTATCTATGGGCATTCCTGCAGAGAAAATACGAATACGACAGCATCTTCCTGATGAGAGAGCCTTCTACGCAGATGATGCATGGGACATTGAAATTAAATTGAATACATTTGGCTGGACAGAATGCTGTGGCGTACACGATAGAACTGATTATGATTTAAAAAAACATGCAGAATTTTCCAAACAATCTTTAGAAGCAGTCAGAGATAATGGAGAAAAATACGTTCCACACATTTTAGAGATTGCTTTTGGAACAGACAGACCTTGTTTTACATTAATGGATATGTTTTATGAGAAAAAAGAAGATGGAGAGGGCAAGTCTACATTCAAGATCCCCTATCACATGGCTCCAATTGATTGTGCTATTTTCCCTTTACAAAAAAAAGATGGACTTCCAGAATATGCAGAACACATTAAACAACTCCTAGAAAGAGATTTCATTGTTGACTTTGATGAGTCTGGGTCTATTGGAAAAAGATATTTGAGAGCAGCAGAATCTGGTACACCTTACGCATTAACCATTGATTATGATTCTTTAAAGAACAAAGATGTAACACTGAGGGATAGAACAACAGAAAAACAAATTCGCGTAGAAGAGAAAGAGCTGAAAGAAACATTGAGAAAGTTACTTTCTAAAGAGATATCCTTTGAAAAAGCGGAAAAAAAGTTCTAAAACCCAAACAAATAGCTTTTTAAAAAAAAAGAAAAATTATTTCCTAAGAATGTATATGAATCTAGAAAAATGGATACATACATTTACTCCAGAACAAGCAAATCATGCTCTTTTGCTATTAAGAATAATCTATCTCCCAAAAATACATTCCCAAGTGCATGTTGAAGAATATCTACGAGAAACATGGAATGCTGAACAGCAAAATTTATGGACAGTAGAAAAAGTAAATGAGGAAATATCTACACTCATGGGAGGCCTTTTAGAAAATAAACTCCTAATAGGAGTTTCTGAAGGTGTAAAGAAATGTGAAAGAAAACCTATTATTCTAAGAAAATTATAGCTCTAAAAATGCTAAGTAATTCAGTCCGATTGAATACACAGCTTGCAGTCCTGACACCTCAGGTTTAAATTATAACCGGTTCAGAATCTAAATACATTTAAAAGAAATAATTTCCCTTCAATACATGGTCCAATACGAGATATCTTCTATGCATATAGATCGTGTGCTTGTATATATGCGCCAACAAGCAAGAGATCATGGAATAACATCCTTTGATCCTACAAATGATAGCTTTCTCGCGTATGTAAAGCATGATTGGAATGATGAAGGTCTAGGATCCTTGAATTGCCAAACAGTACAAGCCCCTTTATGCGAAGTTATGTGGAAATTAAAAATGCAAGGATTAGTAGAATTTGTAGAATCTTCATATAG
>JAUYPF010000064.1 GCA_030697685.1 bacterium
TTGCAGATTTCTTAAAAAAATCTTGGAAATTTGTTAAAAAATACGAAAAAGAAATTAATTCTATCTATCGCACACATCTTTTTCTCACCCTTAATTTAGGTCATCATAACTCCTTCAAAAAATCAAAGATTTCTCTCGGTGACACCTTGCTTCTTGATATTTATGGCACATCGTGCTTTAATTTTACAAAAACTCAAACTTAACTCTTCGGTTTCTCTTCAAAACCTTGCGCTCCAAGCATTCAAAATGAAAAACTCACTTAGAAAACTTCAAATATAGCTTATGCAGCAAATGAATACATATAATCAAAATAGATCCATATATGAACATGCCAGTAAAAACAAAATTATTTGGTGGAGAATTGAGAACAATTCCTATTCCTAAAAGAAGAACAGTAATTGCGATTTTTTCTTCTTCTATCCAATGTAAAACTCTTTTCATAAATCAAATGAAGAGATAATACTATATATTTCTTTCTCTTTCTAAATATTTTAGAAAGTTATTTAAAGATTAAACCCTCAATTCTATAGAAATGAATAAAACCAAAAGCTACGAATGGATTCTTCGAATAGGAATTTTTGGATCATTTCTTGGGCATGGTATGTTTGCCCTGGCTGTAAAACAAAGCTGGATTCCCTATCTGACAACAGTCGGTTTCTCTGAAAGCACTGCTGCAATCCTTCTACCCTTGATTGGCATACTAGATATTATTATTGCCATCTTCGCTTTACTCTTGCCATTACGAATAATACTTATCTGGGCAACAATATGGGCATTTGCAACAGCACTAATCCGCCCTATTGCTGGAGATCCTATTTGGGACTTTGTAGAACGTTCAGCAAACTGGGCAGTTCCACTAGCTCTTCTCCTAATACAAGGTTTCCCTAAAAAAGCTAAGGAACTATTCAAAGTAAAATAGAACCAGAACTCTTAAAAAGGAAAAAAAACCTTCTAAAGGTATGAAAATCCTTGCATTCTCTGATACACATCTGCATAAAAAAGCTTTAGATCTTATTAAAGAAAATGCAAAGAAAGTAGATTTTCTTATTTGTGCAGGAGATATTTCCTGGTTTAGTCATGGCCTAAAAGAAGTCCTTAAAGATTTAGACACAAAGATTGACAAGCCTATTTACATTATTCCAGGCAATCACGAAGAAGGCTCTAAGCTGGAAGAAATCTGTAAAAATTTCAAGCATATAATATATATGCATCGCAAAGCAAAAAAAATTGGTGACTACATTTTTTTCTTCTGGGGCGGTGGTGGTTTTGCACAAGTAAACAAATCCTTAGAGCTTGCAACAGAAAGATTCAAAGAAAAACTAAAAAAAGAGGATAAAGTGATTTTTATCACACATGGCCCGCCATATAAAACCGAACTCGACTTTATAGACTGGGCAGGGCATGTAGGCTGCAAATCCCAAAGAAAATTTATTCAGGAAATCAAGCCTGTCCTCCATATTTGTGGACACTTGCATGAAAATTTTCACAAAAAACAAATCCTAAATAAAACACTTATTTTAAGTCCTGGCCCTGAAGGAACAATTATTGAGCTCTAAACATGTCTCTTGATCAAATCATAAACACAAAAGTAACACTTCTCCAGACAGAATTCCTAACCAAGATAATGCTTATTATTACAAATATCATGAGTACAAAAGGGATTATATTCCTTTCATTGCTCCTCATCCTCTTTCTTGCCCATAAAAAAAGATATCAAAAGGTTCTCTTAGTTATTTTATCCATAGGAGGAGGAATTGCTTTAGAGCTATCATTCAAGGCACTCATACAAAGAGCACGCCCAGAAAATGCTTTGATAGAAACAACAAGCTACAGTTTTCCTAGTGGCCATGCAACGCTTGCAATAATCTTTTTCTCCTTGATAATTTATCTCTTCAAAGATCAAATAAAAAATACACTTCAGCGTTGGATTTTTATAGCAGCAAATATTTTTCTCATTCTACTTATTGGATTCACAAGAATCTATCTCAATGTGCATTGGTTTACAGATGTTCTTGCAGGTTTTATTCTTGGCATACTTTGGCTATATTTAATTATATATTTACTCAAGAAAAGCAAATAAGCTAAGCACAGCTACAACAAAAACATAAAAAGAATTTTCACCTCTTCTTCTTTGCTTTTGCCTTGCCCTTCATTTTCGGTTTTGTCCGAATAAGCCTCTTCACCCGCTTTTTTGAAGCAGCTTTTTTCTTTGGAACAAGCCTTTGCACAACAACACTTTGCATTGCAACGCGCGGCACCCGCACTAATACCATCCAAATACCTAAGATATAATCTTATAAAAAGATTCCTATACTAAAACACCAAAGAAACAAAACTTTTCGCTTCAGAAGAAGCCATTTCAGAAGAATTATAATAATTTAGGATTTCTCCCTGGGGAACAGCCAATTGCTTTAAAATTTCCATTCCTAAAACAAGTGCACCTTCACCAAGCAAAGACAATTTATGCTTTTCTAAAGCATGTGCAAATCCTTCTGTATCAAAATGAAGGATATAACGAAGGAGTTGTTTATCATATCCAAAATAACTCCCATCAACATCTTCAACAAAACTCCCTCCACAAAGATCAGAAGCAATAATCACAACAATATCTTTTTTAATCTTCACAAGAGCTTCAGCAAGCTGAGGAAGATTTTGGCAAACAGGAACAATCAGTGGAATAATCTTTAATACTTTTAACCTATCTCGTGATGCTTCTTGAAGAAAAGGAATTTGTATCTCTAAAGCAAACTCAGAACTTTCTTTGAGAGAAGAAACCAAAGTCGTAGCAAGAAGAGCATCAGCAAAAGCACTATCTACAGAACAAACACCAAACAAAGTTTCAATAGATTCATTGACAAGCATAACTTTGTCATACAAGCCTTGAGTATCAGGGATTAAGAAAACATACGTTTCTGGGAAATAATGTTCAGAAAGTAACTTGTAGCCCCATGCCATCCCAGGTCCAGCTAAAGCATAAGGAGAATGAGGAACAAGAATTCCATACACTCTCTCAGTATCTTTTCTTTTTCCTGGCATTTCACCAGGACCTAAACGATGTGTATAAGTGCGATGGATCTGATGAAGAAGTGGCATATATTCTTTTTCATAGAGAATTCCTGAATACTGGGCTTTCATAAGTATAAGAAGAAAAAAAGACTATTTAAAAGAATTGTTAGGGTAAAAACACAGAACATTTAAACAATAAAGGATAGTATTAATGTATGAGTTCATTCACACTGCTTCTAAAATTTCTTTTTTCTATTATCTTTGACATCACAGATTTCTTTTTTGGAAGAATTCCTGGTTTTGGAACAGTATTTGATATTTTAGGTGGTTTTTTAGGACTTTGGCTTTGGGGCATTCCTGGAGGATTACAATTTTTAGAAATTATAGATATTACAGACCAAATTGATGCTTTCATTCCAACAATGACTCTTGCTGGAATAATTCATATTTTAACAAGTAATGAAAAGTAAAGCTTTATGAACGATAATTTATAAGTAAAAATGAGGGACACCACTACCCAGTTAATACAACCGAAACATTTATATAGAAGTTCTATCCTATAGTACATTATCACCTCTTTTTCCCCAGGAAGATACTCTTCGGAGTATCTTCCCAGGGTTATATTCCTTTTATTCTCAGTGTTTTTTTCACAAAAAAATAATTTCTAAAATATTCTTTCGAATAATGTAGGAAGTACTCTACGAAGAATATACGGTTGCACAACACCCAAAGAAAGATATTTCTTCTGCAAGTCTAAAGAAAGACATTTAAAATCCTTCACAACACCTCGACAACTAGCTCTGCCACAATCACAAGCTATAGTCCAATAATCCTTATCCATTGTTGTAGAATAATCCTAAAATAATTCTTCACCGTAAACAATATCTCTTAAAGCAACAAGATCTCTTCCTTTGCTTATACCAGCATTTGGAGAACAAGAATGATTGATTAAACGACCAGGAGCTTCAAGATCCATATATAACTTATGCCCTATTTGTAAAGAATAACACTCTAAATCACCAAGCTTAACTGCTTGTTCAAAAGACAAAAGTAAACCATAAAAAGATAATATGTTCTCACCTAATGTAAAAGAACGAGAAGAAAAAACTCCTCTTCCAAAGGGAGAACTACCCACATAAACAAACTCTTCAAGCATTTTTATTTACTATTAAAAACTGTATACCCGCACTTCCCGCAGGTTTGCCTATCTTTATGTCGCGCAAGGAAAATTCCTGGACCGCACTTTGGACAAAAACCTTCCCCAACTCCATTTTTATATCTAGCATATTTTTTACTAGGAATCTTATTTTTAATTTTTTTTGCTGCTGCCATGTTTATTCAGCTCCCTTTTTTGTTGCTGCTTCAGCTTTTGCTTTTTCTTCAACAACTTTTTTCGCCGCTTCTGCTAATTTTCTTTCACCTTTCTTTAACTTCTCTAATCGTAAAAGTTCATCTCGCGTTTTATAGATATGTGCAATAACTTTTGCTTTTGGAAAGCCATAACTTTGATACACATGCCTGATCGCAATAAGATCTTTATTTACTTTTAATTTCAAAGCAACAAGATCTTTAAACTGAAGGATAGAAGGTGTTGCTCCCCCATCATAAGTAACCATAACACTGACTCTTTGCCTGTTCAATAAAGGCACTTCTGTTTGTTTTTGTATTTCTATTTCCATTTATCTCACCTTAATCGCATATTCTCCTTTAACTTCAATACCAATTTTTTTTGCAATCTCTGATTTTTCTACATCAAGAATAGTAATTCTTCCTTTCCAAGTTTCAGTAAAATTGCTGTTATGACAAAGAAGACATTCCTGTCCTTCAACAAAAATTCTGCATTTTTTACAAACCTTTTTCATTCTTTCTTACCTTTCTTTTCTTTCTTCATATCATCCTCAATCCAGGATAATGCACCAAGACGATGCTGTCTCATAGTTAATCCTACTTTTGGATTGGAAACATCTTTATAGCTCACTGCAATAATGCGTGCTCGACAAATATCTCCAACTTTCAAATTTCTTTTCGTTTCTTTTCCTGTAAGAATATTACTCTTGGAGAAAGAAACAAAATCATCCATAGTCTGAGAAACATGAATCATTCCATCAATAGGCCCAACAGTCATAAACGCTCCAAAATCAGTAATATCAGAAATTTTTCCAAGTACAACTTCACCAACTTCAGGTTTAAAACTAAGAACACTAAAGGTACTATTATAATATGCTGCACCATCTCCAGAAATGATAACACCCTCACCTACTTGATCTACAGAGTTTACACCAATAACAATTCCTAAATCTTTAGAAATATACCCTTCAAACTTTTCTTGCAGAGAAGCTTTAATTGCTTTTTCAACAGGAAGAGAAAAGAGTTTTGGTTCAACACGAACATGACCTTGAACTTTTACTGTATAATACATTTTTTCACTCCAATATCACATATTTTTTTTGTCTGATAGTTAAAATTTTCCTATGTTTTTTGCGTAAACGCCGCTTCAAATCCATATCTATTGTCGCGATAATATACCCATCCAAATCCACTAAAATATCATCAACTTGACGAAGATCTTGAGTATCTAAAATTTGGATTTTTTTAGCTTTTATAAGCTCTAATACAGCCTTTGCTGTTCGTTTCTTTGAAAGTAATGAGGTCTTTATAAGGTTTTCTACTTCATCGAGGGTTCTATCTAAAATATAGAGTTCATATTTGAAATGGCATGTTTTATCAATTTCTGCAAAGATATCAATATGCAACTCAAAAACTGCCAATAAAAAATTTGTATCTAAAATAATTTTTTCCACAATATAAAAGAAAAAGAAGGAAAAGATAAAGCTTGCGGTTTTAGATTTTTAACAACAGAAAAGAGAGCCTTGATTTCCTCAGGGGATAACACTTTAGGAAGACTTTGTGATCTCTTAGGAAGTGGGGCTGTTTCTAAGGAGATTTGTACAATAAAATTGCAATGCTGCGCGTGTAAGGCGAATACTTTCTCTCCCATATCCTTTTTCAATAAGATGTAACAAGTAGGCTCTAACATCTTTTTCTTCTAGGCAAAGAGAACTTTTCTGGATATGAAAAAGAAATTTTTGAATAATATAAATATAGCTTTTTGCAGTCCTTGGGCTGTATCCTCTTAAAAGAAGCTCTTCCTTAACTTTTTGTAGCTCTTCTGTTATATGCCCCATAAAAAGTTATAGACTATTTGGAAATATAAAGACTCTGGCATAAAATCCGGAAATCTTCCGGAAAATAATTAATAAGTAGATATAATAGTTGTTAGTTTCAATTTTTGTTGGCTCGCTATCGAAAGATGTTCAAAGAATTATCGCTTTTTGGAATTGTAGCTCTCGAAAATACATATCCACCATAACCTGCCGCCAGAACTGCAGGAATATCCCACTTATCTGGTTTACCAATGATTGGACATAATTCAGTTACAAAAGTCAACGCAGTTAAAACAACTGTTGCAATTTCGGGAGAATATTTTCCTAATAATCTCAAAAATTTATTGTCAAATCTTTCACCGAGATATTCTATTCCTTTTCCAACCCAACTTGCTCCATAAATATATCCAAGTAATGCAAAATCCCCAACATGCTCTGTGAATGGAGGAAGTTTTCTATACATAATACTTGTAAAACCTGCAATTAAACCTCCAACATAGGTAGCAATGCCGGTTGTTTTAACTACT
>JAUYPF010000010.1 GCA_030697685.1 bacterium
GTTGTTGTTTTTGGGAGTGTATTATTGTATCTTCCTGCCTGTGCAGAAATAAAGAAATTGTTAAAAGTTGTTTCTTTACAAAAAGAATTTTCTATTAATGGACAAGTATATGCAGTATCTGTTTCCTGAGAATTGTCTAAAGGGATTTCATAGAGAGTTGTTCCTATTCCTTTGCTAAATATACATACAAGATATTTTCCACCTATGATATGCTCCAATTCAATTGCACAGCTATTTGTTCCAGATTCTGGGAGATCACAGCTATCAGAGCCTCCTGCCCAGCCTATTTTTGGATTTCCTGTGGGAACAGAGAGTGCTAATGCCTGTAAGTCTCCTTCTGTTCCAAGTTTCCTGTAATCTGCTGCAATGGTAAGATGCTTTGTTCTTGGAATATTTATAAATTCACAATAGTATGTATCTCCCTCAATGTAACCTGAGCCTTCTTTTGTATTATCAAAATCCTCAGAGAATATTTTTGTAGTATTATACGCAATAAAAGATCCTAAGTAGTACCAATCAATAGTTCCTTCATTTCCAAAATCCATGCTAACTGCTGTTGGTGAAGTTATTGCTTCTATTGTGAAAGAAACAGTGGATACTTCTGCATATCTAGGAATTTTCAATCCAAGGAATTGAGAGCTTGCTGTTGTGAAAGTGAGAGTTTTTTCTGCTGCTTCGTTCGTTGCGTTAAATTGAGAAGATTCATATTCAATAGAATAGTTTGCTTTATCTAGGATTTCTTCTATTGTATAGGAATAGCTTTTTTTATCTAAAGTGATGCTTATTGTATCTGTTGGTTTGATATTTTCAGAAAAATCTATGTAAAGTGTTCCAGTAATTGGCGCGTTCACTGCAAATTTTGTATTTTCTAGGCTTATGCTTATGGGAGATTTTGTTGTTTCACTCACTGCAAAACCAGTGAGTTCAGGGTTTGGAATCCAGAAAAAGCTTAGTGCTAAAATCAGTATCCCTATAATAAGTAATATTAGCTTCTCTTTCATTTCATCCTCTTTTCTCTTTCTATTAACTTATTATATATAAAAAGCTTGTGCTAAAATTTATAAAGGCATAGTTGTTTTGCGCAAGACTATGAAAGAGAAAGTTCAAGAATTGTATTACACACATTATAAAAAACTATTTTTTGTACCTTTGCTTATTGTTATTCTTGCATTGGGAGTTTTGGTTTATAATTATCAAAGTACTGGAGATATTGTTGCAAAAGATGTTTCTTTGAAAGGTGGAACAACTGCAACAATTTATAGCTCTGAAGCTTTTTTAGATTTAAAAGAAAAACTTTTAGAAAAATTTCCTGATGGAGATTTTACGGTGAGAAGTATAGAGAAATTTGGTTCTGATACTTCATTAGGAGTTACTATTGAAGTAAGCAATGTTGATGCAGATACTTTAGAGCCTGTATTAGAAGAAATTACTGGTTTTGAATTGAATGAAGAAAATTATTCTGTAGAATTTGTCGGAGGAAGTCTTGGTGCAAGTTTCTATAAACAAATGGCCATTGCTTTATTGTTGGCATATATTTTTATGGCAATAGTTGTTTTTATCACTTTTCGAGTCCCTGTCCCTTCTTTTGCAGTGATCTTTGCTGCGTTTGCAAATATGGTATGTACGCTTGCAGTGTTACCTTTATTTGGGATTAAACTTTCTACTGCTGGAATAGCAGCTTTACTTTTACTTATAGGATATTCTGTAGATACAGATATTCTTCTTACCACACGGCTTTTACGAAGGCATGATGGAACTTTGTTTGAAAGACTTATTGATTCTATGAAAACAGGATTAACTATGACAGCTGCAGCATTTGTTGCATTAGGCGTAGGGTATCTTTTTTCTAGTTCTTATGTTCTCCAGCAAATGTTTCTGATTATACTTATTGGATTAGTTTTTGATGTGATCATGACTTATGGTATGAATGCAGGACTCTTGATTTGGTATCTTCGAAAGAAGAAGGTTGAAGTATGAAAGAATATTTTACTTGGAAAGTTTGGATTCTTTTGCTTGCCATTCTTTTAGGAGCATTTGCTTTAGCACCAAATCCATGGGCAAGTGGTGTTGAAATTACTAGTATTGATGCTTCCAGTGATGCTGTGCAATTTGGTTTAGCTGCAGGACAAAAAATTTTGAGTATTAATGGACAGGAGATTTCTAATGAGCATGATGTTCTTCAAGCACTTTCTTTATTATATTATCCTGAACAGGAACTTAAGGTTAAAACCTCAGAAGAAGAAGTAACTTATATTATTACAAATGATTTAGGATTTTTGCTTGATGCAAATCTAAGTTTAGTGGATAGTTCTGTTAATGTGAGTAAAGGAAGTACTTTGCTTTCTATTAATGGTGAAGCTATTTCTGATTCAAAAGCATTTGAAGATTTTTATGATACTATTATCCCTAAAAAGGTTATAAATATTAAAACTGATCAAGGATTAGTTGCATATCTTTCTCGAGAAATTCCTCCGATTGTTGTGAGCGAAGCAAAAAAAACAAATCTTGCTTTTGGCTTGGATTTTACAGGAGGAACACGAGTATTACTGCAGCCTGTGAGTGATGAAGAAATTAGTGATGAAGATATTAGTACACTGATTGATGTTTTGAGTAATCGCTTAAATGTGTATGGACTTTCTGATATTAAAATTCGAAGTGCATCTGATTGGGAAGGAAATAAATATGTACTTGTAGAACTTGCTGGAGTTACTGAACAAGAAGTGAAGTCATTGATTTCTCAACAAGGAAAATTTGAAGCGAAGGTTGGTGAAGAAGTTGTTTTTGAGGGTGGCAAAAAGGATATTCCATATGTCTGTAGAAATGATGGGACTTGTTCAGGGATTCGCAACTGTAAACAATCAACAGAGTTTTGGACTTGCAGCTTTGATTTTAGCATTACTTTAAGTCAAGATGCTGCAGAACAGCAGGCGGATGCAACAAGAGATTTGGATGTTGTTTCTGAGTCTGGACAAAGATATTTAAGTGAACCATTAGATTTGTATCTTGATGGAGAACTTGTTGATTCCCTTTTGATTGGTGAAAATTTAAAGGGGCAAGCAACTACTGGAATTTCTATCTCTGGACCAGGATATGGAAGTACAGAAAGTGCTGCAGTAGAAGATGCAACTGCAAGTATGAATACTCTTCAGACCATTCTTATTACTGGTTCTCTTCCTTTTGATTTAGAAATTGTGAAGCTTGATACAATCTCACCAATTATGGGGGAATCTTTCTTAAGGAATATGCTTTTTGTTGGACTCCTTTCTATTTTAGCAGTAGGAATTGTTATTCTTGTACGTTATAAAAAATTCTCTTTTTTCTTCCCTGTGATGTTTACTCTTTTTGTAGAATTATTTTTAATTTTAGGTTTTGCAGCATTTGTTAAATGGAATTTGGATATTGCTGCTCTTGCAGGAATCCTTGCTGCTATTGGTACTGGGGTTGATGATCAAATTGTTATTCTTGATGAAGCTGTTCGAGGAAGAAAAGAAAATACCAGCACTAAAGAACGATTGAAGAGAGCATTCTTTATTATCTTTGCTGCCTATGCAACTACTGTTGTTGCCATGCTTCCTTTATGGAATGCTGGAGCAGGTTTGTTGAGAGGCTTTGCATTGACTACTATTGCTGGAGTCACTATTGGAGTTTTCCTTACAAGACCTGCATTTGCTTCTTTTGTTGAGAAGATAGATACAGAAAAAAAAGAATAACCATTTTTTAGTTTCTAAATCTTTTTAAATCCCTTTTTTATTTTTCTTTTTATGTATAAACATGATCTAACTAAAGAAGAGGAATATCCACGAACTGTACGAGAAGTTCTCCATCATAGTTTAACTTTGTTGTGTGAACAATTTCCTGAAAGAGTTATTCTACGACAACAAAAGGAGAATGGATGGCTTATGAGTTCAGCAGCGTATTCCTGGCCAGGAGCAGGGAGTGAAAAAGGTGGAAGTTCGGAGCATATTCGCTATGAGAAAGTTGTTCTTTTACCAGAGAGAGAAGGAAAAGTTTCAGTTGTTTCTGTAGGAGATAAACAGTTTGATCATATGCATACAGTTTTGATTCATGATGATGATGGAGGTCTACATGATTTAGATTCTCGAAGTTTATCTCAACCTTCTTATTATTCTGTTCTTTTTAGGGAATATATTAGTTCAGGTCTTGCAGAGGAATTATTAAGTTATTATCATGCACATATTAAAGATAAACAAGAGAAAAGTTATGATTTTACTTTTGCATTAGAAGATGGTATTTTGGATAGTGGTACGAGTTCTTTTTGTGCAGTGCCGCTTTTTGCTGTTGATAGAAGACAAGGGCCTGGTGTATATTTGCTCAATAAGTATGGTTCTGTTCAGAATTTTGGAAGTGATGTAGAGAGATTTTTTCCAGAGTCTTGGGATGATAGATTTAAAGGAAATGTTGAAGATAGAGTAAAAGTTTCTCATTTCTTTGCAGATTTTCTCCTAGGAAATGTGGATAGTCCTTTGTATGATGCTCGTCTTGCTCGAAAAAGAGGTAGAGATTTTGATGTTTTAGATGCTTCTGATGAAGAAAAGGCTTTAGTTCATTTACGAAAAGCTGTTGTTTAGAGTGTTTCAAAGTACTTTTTGAGTTTGTTTATCGTTCCATAAAATTCTTCTTGATCTGCTATTTCTGCCCAGCCATCAAGAAAATCATCTATTCCTATAATTCTAAAAGGTTTTCCATTTTCTTTAAAAGAGAGTGCAAGGTAGTCTGCTTGTGAAGGAATATTTTTTTGTTCTTCATCTTTTCTGAATTCATTTTGGTTCACTACTGTCATCGTGTATATTCCTTCTGGAAAATGGAGTGTTACTCTGCAAGCTTGATAGAGTATTTCTTTTAAAGAAAAATATGCTTTGTCATTACTCAGATTTGTCCAACAGGATTGTTTTGTACTTGGGAGATGTGCTTCAAGAACAAATGTTGCAAGTTCTCTTACAGATTCTGCTCTTTCTGGGTATGAAATTTCTTTTAAAGGTGTAAAAGGAAGAATATCATTTGCTACAGTTTTACTTGGAATGAGGCTAAGCAAGGTTATAAGACTGACCTTTTCAAGAAATTTTTTAGGCATTTGTGGATAGCTCTGCGAAAACTATTTAAACATGCCTAGATTAGAATATATATATGAGGTGCTTATATGGCAAGTATTGAAAATCAAATCCTATTAATTTCGTATATTACTCTTGCAGCAGTAATTGCTATGATTTATGGCATGCGAAGAATTTTCTTGTTAGAAAATAAAATTGTGAGCTTAGAAAAAGCAATTCTTGGTGATAGGGTAGCTAAACTTAAGAAAAGAAAATAATTTTTTTACTCTTCTTTAAATTCTATAAGACTAAAGATATTATATTCATTTAATTTGTCTCTTCCTTTGATATCTGTTAGCTCTATGAGGAAGGCACACTCCACGATAATGCCTCCCAAACTTTCTACCAATTGTGTTGCAGCTTTAGCTGTACCCCCTGTAGCAAGTAAATCATCTACAAGGAGGACTCTTTCCCCAGGAATAATTGCATCACTATGGATTTCTAAAGTATCTGTACCATATTCTAAAGCATAATCTATTCTTCGTGTATGTGCAGGAAGCTTGTTTGCTTTTCGTACAGGAACAAAACCAATGCCAAGCATATATGCTAATGTTGCCCCTAAAATAAATCCCCTACTTTCTACACCTACAATTTTATCGATTTTTCTTCCCTTGTAGCGAATACTGAAGTACTTCATGACATCTCTCAAACCATCAGGATCTTTTAGTAAAGTAGTAATATCTCGAAACATAACTCCAGGTTTTGGAAAGTCTGGAACAGAACGAATCTTAGATTTTATTTCTTCCATTGAAAAAATAATATAAAAAGAGCTTATAAGTATTCTTGTTTTTACTCGTAGACAATAGGATCTAGCTCTTTTAATTGTCTTTTTACAGAATCTAGGTTTTGTTTGGTGTTTGTGTATATAGTATACAAAATATCTCCTTTTTGTACTTCATTATTTATTTTTACACGAAGGTATATACCAGCAGTCTTTTCTTCTGGTGCTCCTGCTAAAGTTGCTAGAAGAGATATTCTTTTATTGTGTATTCCTTCGATTATACCTGTTTTTACAGCAAGGACATTATAGAAATATTTTGCTTTAGGAATACTTATATGTTTTTTTCCTCCTTGTGCAATGATTATTTCCTGAAGTTTATGATATGCTTTTCCAGATTCTAGTGCTGCAAGTACTTTTTCTTCTGGATTCTTTTCTCCAACAAGTTTGAGCGCTTCTGTTGCCATAAAAATAGCCTTTTCTCTTAAGTCATTTGGACCATCACCTTTCAACACAGAGATGACATCTGCTGCTTCTAAAGCAGGACCAATTCCATTGCCAACTGGTTGAGAACCATCTGTAAGAATCACTTTCATTTTAAAATTAAGTAATTTTCCTATTTTTAGAAATCCTTTTTTTAATTTTTTTGCTTCTTTTTTTGTTTCTAATTTTGTTTCTTTGCCCCAAGGAATATCAATCAATACATGTGTTGCTCCGGCTGCTTTCTTTTTTGCCATGATACTTGCAAGAAGCATTCCTGTTGGATCAATTTTTAGAGGATGCCTCACTTTTATCAACTTATCATCTGCAGATGCAAGGTCAACTCCTCCACCCCAAACAATACAAGCGTTTGTTTTTTTGACCACTGCTTCAATCTTTTTCTTATTGAGATTTACTGGTGCTAAAGTCTCAAAAGTATCAGCGGTGCCACTCGGTGAGCTGATTGCTCGAGAAGAAGTCTTTGGAATTTTATAGCCTAAAGAAGCAATGATAGGAATAACAATCATTGTTGTTCTGTTTCCTGGAACTCCTCCAATGGAGTGTTTATCTAAAATAATTTCCCCTTTTCTGAAATGCAAACGTTCACCATTATTAACAATTGCATTGGTTAAAAAAACTGTTTCTTTGATAGAAAGTCCATGACTATAGCATCCAGAAACAAAATAAGTGAGTTCTGTTTCAGATAATTCATTGTTGACAATATCTCTTACAATCATATTGAACTCTTGTTCTGTGAGCGTTTCTCCTTCTAGTTTTCTTTTTATTGCCTGGATAGATGCTGGATGCTCTGCACGTTTTACTTCTACTTGCATGCCATGAGAAATTTTTAATTTTTTTAGGACTTCTTCAAATAAACCAATCTCTCCTTCTTTTATTCCTTTTTTTGTAATATCAATAACACAGTTTACCCCATCTTTATTGTGAATTCTTTTTATGTAAATTCTATCTGTTGGAAATATGCCAAGAAACTTTGCAGTTTTTTCATGAAGAACTGCAACTAAAGGGCCACCAGTTGTGAGCTGTACATCCTTAACCTTCAATTTCATCTTTTTTCTCCGTATAAATCTCTATGACAAGTTCGAGAAGAGATAATATGAGCGGACCAATAAACATACCAATAAAACCAAATGTAGCAAGACCTCCGAGAACTCCAATAACAATAATGAGTGGATGAATTTCTGCGCGCATACCCATAATTTTTGCCCGAATCACCGTATCAATTAATATAGAAAGAATAAGAGAACCAAAGAGTGCGATTGCGATTGCATTTGCAGTATTTCCTTGTACATAACTTATAATTGCTATTGGAACCCAGACTAAAGTTGCTCCAATTCCTGGAATAAGTGCAGTAAGACCAATAATAAAACCCCAAAGAATTGGTGCAGGAACTCCTAGGAAGTAAAAGCCTATCGTTGCTACCACTGCTTCTATTGCTGCTACAGTAATAGTTCCATAAAAAAGTGATTCAATGCTTGTAGTAAGTTTCTTTTGGAATCTTTTTTTATGATTTTCCTCTAAAGGAAGAAGAAAAGTAATCCTATGAAGGATTTTTTCTCCATCACGAAGTGCAAAGAAAATGATGAAAAGCATGATGAAAAAGCCTACAATGAGATTTGGAAGGGAAAATATTAATGCAGAAACTCGTGTTAAAATATAACTCACTGCTGTTTTTGTCACACTATTAATGTAATTTTGTGTACCTTCACTAATGTTTATATTGAGTTGATTTGTAAAGAGATTTTTTATATCCTCAATATTTGTTGTTGTGTATATGTTTGCTGCCTGTTGTATTAATGAGTTTGCAAGAAAAACTAAAGGAATAACAATGATAAAAAAAATCATAACCGTAAGAATTCCTGCTGCAATACCCTCTTTCATTCTTTTTCTGAATATTTTTTGTATTGGGAAAGTCATATATGCAAGTATAACACTGAGTATGATTACTGTGAGATAGGATTTTATAGTTAAAAAAGAGAGAAATAATAAAAGAATAACGAGCCCATATCTAATGTATACATTTAGCTCTTTCACCTTCTTTTTAGGACTTTGTAGCTATATAAATATTGCTATTTAGGACATAAAAGTTTAAGAAGTATTAATTTTATTTTTTTCTTATGGAAGAGCAAGATATCTTTACTGTATTAAAGTTTATTACACAACACTTAGATGAGCATTCAATTGTTTGGAGAATTGATGGAAGTGCAAACCTACGTGTACAAGGTGTTGATGTAAATGTTCATGATTTAGATATTAAAACAAATGCTGAAGGACTGCGGATTTTCAAAGAAGTTTTCAAAAATTATTTTGTGCAGGAATTTTATAAAGAAGAAATCAAAGGGGATGTTTTAGAATTTGAGATTCTTGGCTTTCCAGTAGAAGTAATTAATAATAAATATAATCTTTTGAATAGAATAAAAAAAATTAGTCTGCAAGGAATGTTTTTGCCTGTATTGCCGCTTAGAGAAGCACGAGAGTTTTATGCAGCTACTGGTAAGGAAAAAACTGTTACAGTTCTTGATAGACATCTTTCGTAGCCTTTATTAATAGGAGTTTTATTCTGCTTTTTATGGTTTTGAAACTGTATTACATTCGACATGCACAGTGTGCTATGAATTTGGAAGTTTCTCAGACTATTGGTGGAAGAACCAATGATAGCCCTCTTACAAGGCTGGGTGAAGAACAATCTGATCTTTTAGGGCAACGATTTGCTTTAGAAGGTATTCATTTTGATGAAGTGTATAGTTCGCCTGCTGTTCGTGCTCGAAAAACTGCAGAAAAAAGTACTCGATTTGTTGAGTTTCCTTCAAATAGAATTACTCTTGTAGATGCTCTTCAAGAATTGGATCAGGGGGAGTGGGAAGGACGATCACGCCCAGAAGTGTATAGTCCTGAGATGCTTGCGCATATTAATTCTGATAATTGGAACTTTTGTCCTCCTGGAGGGGAATCTCAGAAACAAGTAGAAAGGAGACAAATGGATTGGGTACAAGATCTTCTTACTCGTTCAAGAAAAGATCTTACTGTGTGTATCTATGGACATGGGGTTGCACTTTCTTGCTTTCTTCGAGGAGTTCTTGGGTTTTATCCTTCTTTGACCTATAAAATACGACATTGGAATACTGGTGTGACTCGTTTGGATTATGCAGAAAATGGTTGGCATGTTCTTTGTGTCAATGATTCTGCTCACTTGCCTTTAGCGAAGAAAAGTTGAATATTTCCTCTTGAAGAGATATATTGTAAAAATATTTACTTTTTGCTAGAGCAGTAGCTTTGGGTCTTCATCAGCTAAGTCAAGTAACCGAAAGATTTAAATAGTATACTCTTAATTATACTAACCTAGAGTATACTAAAATGAATAAGTCTTCATTTAAAAATCGTGTTAAGGAGCTGGAGTTTCTTAGTGAGTGCTATCAAAAAGGGAGTCCTAAGTTAATTATACTCTATGGTCGTAGAAGAGTGGGAAAAACAGAGCTTCTCCGAGAGTTTCTTAAAAAGCATAAAGGCATATATCTCTTGGCAAGGCAGGAATCAGAAACTGAGCAGCTAAAAAAAATGAGCTCTCAAATTGCTGAATTTTATGGAGATAAGGTGTTAACAATAAATCCTTTTCAAAATTGGGATGCATTTTTTATTTATTTAGCAGAAAAACCAAGGATTCCCATAGTTATAGATGAGTTTCCTTATATGGTAGAAGCTTCAAAAAATATCCCTAGTATATTGCAGGATTATTGGGATAATAGCTTCTCTAAAAAGAATTCATTTATCATTCTTTGCGGTTCATCAATCCAGATGATGGAGAATTTGCTGGGAAAGAAAAGTCCTATTTATGGAAGGAGGACAGAGCAGATTCTATTAGAACCATTAAAATTTAGGGATGCTTGTTTATTCCTTCCAAAAAAGATGAGTATAAAGGAAAGAGTACTGTATTTTTCTATTTTAGGAGGAATGCCTGCCTACTTGTTAGAGTTTGATTATAAAAAATCTATCAAAGAGAATATTGCTGAAAATATTATTAGAAAGAATAAATTCTTGTATCAAGATGTGCTTTTTTCTTTACGTGAAGAACTTAATGAACCTAGAAATTATTTTTCCATATTATATGCAATAGCAAAAGGAAATACAAAATTGGGAGAGATAGTAAATGATACTGGGTTGGAAAAATCTTTTGTTACCAAATATATAAGTGTTCTTATTGGGCTACAGCTTGTAGAGAGAAGAGTACCAATAACAGAGAAAAATAGAACAAAATCAAGAAAAGGTATTTATTTGTTGAAGGATAATTTTTTTAAGTTCTGGTTCAAATTTGTTTTTGAGAATCAGGAATATATCGAGCAAGAAAAACAAGAGAAGCTTTTAGATGAGAAAATAATGCCTGAAATACATGGTTTCGCTGGAAGGATATTTGAAGATGTTGCTCTTTCGGAAATATCTGTTAATAAGAAGTACAAAGATTATTTTTTTGGAAGGTGGTGGGATAGAGAATATGAGGTTGACATTGTAGGTGTTGATAGGAAAAATAAGAAAATATTGATTGGTGAAGTAAAATTCAAAAAACTTAATGAAAAAGAAGTACAAGAAATAAAGTCTCATCTAAAAGAAATAGTACAAAGAATAAATACTTTTACATTTGAGGAGCATTTCCTCATTGTCTGTCTTGGATATGATGGTAAGGTAGATGGAATTGAGGTTGTATCATTAGAATGATTTCTCATCTATCTTTAGATAAGAGAAGTTGATTAAGTTTTACGATTTTTTTCCTTTGATGAGTACTACTGCTTTTTAAAATTCTAGGTAGTCATAAAGTTTTAGCGCAAATTTTCCAATGGCTCCCACATCTTCTGTTATTTCTTTTCTCATTAAATCATCTAAAGAAAACCATTTGCATTCTCTTAATTCTTTTGGATTTCCTTTCAATGTGCTTATGTCCTTTGCTTTACAGAGATAAAAAAGTCCATAGTGATCGTGATCTCCCACATTGTGTACATTGGTGTAAAATGGAAGAGCACATTCTTCTCTTACGTTTCTTCCAGAGGAAAGTGTATTGTATTGGAGAAGTTCTATTTCTAGATTTATTTCTTCTTTGACTTCTCTTTTTACTGCTTGGTCAGGAGTTTCATTGAGCTCTATATGTCCTCCTGGTGGAAGCCATATTTGTAATTTGTTATGAAATATGAGAAGAAGTCTTTCTTCGTGAATGATATATGCTCCTACGGTAAGGTCTGTTTTCATGTTAAATGGAAATTTTCTTGTATTGATAAAGTTTACTTCAAAATCAAAAGTAATGCTACCACAAGAATAGTGATTTGTCCAATGCTTCCTAGCCCCCAGAAATTGAGATAGAGGAGAAGTAAAGCTACAAGAAGAATCACTCCTAACGTTTTTTGTTGAATTGCAATAGATTTTCCCATATTTATCTTTACAAGATCTTTTCTCTTTTTAAATTTAGCTATGCACAGACATTAAAACCTAGGATTTATATATGTATAATTCCTATGAATATTATGGCAAAAATAATTATAGTATCTAATGAAGTTTATGAACAATTGAAATCTAGAAAAGAAGAGCGTAGTTTTAGTGAGCTTATTATTGATTTGCTCAATACAAAGAAAAATAAGACTGGTTTGGGATTGACTTCTTGTTTAGGCTTGTTTAAAAAAGATAAAGAAACTTTAACAATAGAGAAATCACTAGAAAAAGGGTGGAAGAAATGGAACAAAAAGTATGTTTAGATATTGATGTCTTTATTGCTGCTATTTGTGTCATAAATAAATGTGATCTAGCTACTTTTAATAAGAAACATTTTGAACATATACAGGAAATAGTTTTGCTCTAAATTTATATTATCCTATTAATACACAATCCTTGGACCATAGCCCCAAAGTTTTACTGCAGCTGCAAGTTCTGATTTAGGATGTTTTTTTACCCATGTTTTCATAGGAATTTTTTTCATTGCTAATTCTCGTGCTTGTTCAATTGCAATGACTCCTGCTTCAATTCCATCAGGATGTCCAAGTAAACCACCACCACATTGAATAATAAGATCTTCTCCTAATATCTTTATAACTAATTCAAAATCACCAGGATGCAAGCCACCAGATGCAGTCATCCATACTGGTTTTATATGATGCCATTCCTGTCCAAGAGAAGGAATCTTTGCATCAGGTTTGAGATGTTTTTCTTGTAATACTTGTTGAATATATTTTGCTTCTCCATAATCTTCCATTTTTGCAAGTGGAGACCCACCATGCAAAGTATCTACACCTAAGAGTCTAAATGTTTTTGCAAGGAAGATCATTGAAACAGAAAAACCATAGAGCTTTCCTTTTCCATGTACACCTGGTGAATTGTCTCGTGTAATAAATCCGTGCATTGCACGATGTGCATGAATTGCTAAGCCTGGATTATATCGCCTCATTGTATCTACTGCTGCAAAGCCTGTGCAAATCACATCAAGCATCATAAAGATGCCTCCATTGTCTTTCAATAACTTTGCTCGCTTTCTCATTGTTTCAATATTTGAGTGAGAAATATTACAGAGATAAAATTTCTTGTGACCTGTTTGTTTTTCTGCAGCTTTTAATTCTTTCAAAACGAGTTTTGCTCGCTCTTCAAACGTGTTAAAAGATAAATTTGTTAAGTTTTCATCATCTTTAATTCCATCGTAAGTTCCAAGACCAGAAGTGAAAAGCATTTTTGCTAAGTCTGCTTGTTCTTTTGCTGTTCTGCCTATTTTTGGTTTTGGCACTGTTGCAACTAATGGACCATTAGCTTTATTGAGAAGTTTTCTTACTCCTTGAATACCAAATCTAGGGCCTGGAAATGCTTGAATCATTTTTTTTGGAAATTTTACATCGTAGACACGCATTGCAGAAACCATTTTCATGCCTGCAATATTTCCAATAATGCCTGCAAATAATCCTGAAATATTATTGAGTTCGAATAAAGAAATGGGATATGCTACTTTAAACATAAAATTCTTGTAATCTAAATCAAAGGCAAATGCACGCTCTTTCATTGCTCTAGGAATTCCTGAGCCATGGCCATCATATACTTTTGTCCATGTCCCTGTAGAAGATTCTGCTGCAACTGAAGCTGCTGCATCTTCAAATATTTTTTTTAGAGATTTATTTTTTATTTCTTTGATTGCTGTTGGAGAAAGTTCTACTTTAATTAAGGTAATGAGGTGCTCTTCAGAAGGCTTCCAACCTTTTGGAGCCAAATAATTCATTTGTACTGCCATACTTTTTTTATAACTAGAAGATTTAAATAGTTTCTGGCTTCACTCTCTTTGCAAGTTTACGTAATTTTTCTATTCTTGTTCTAAGAGGAAGTTCACTTGTAAAAATTGCAGTTTTTAGTTCTTCTTTTTTTATCTCTCTTGTTTCTAATCCTTTATACAGACATTCTCCCAATCTATCTCCTATTTGGTGTCCAAGTTCTTGGGGGAAGCGTTCTTGCCTTATTTCCTTCTGCATCTTCCAAAAATATTCCTGCATACTTGCACAATCATTAAAGAAAAGTAATTCTTCATAAAATTCCGTTAGTGTGTAATTCATAAACAGATTCCATAGCTCTCCTGGTGGAATTTCCTTTGCTCCTTGTGGAGATTTTTGATAGAAAGGTTTTTTTAGATCATTTGCATATCCAAAAATTCTTTTTATGCAATCTGCGCTTGCTTCTTGAAAAATTTGCTCTGAAATTCTTGTGGAATATAATCTTGTTCTTCTTTCCGGGATGTATTTGTTTATGACTGCATGTGCTGTTTCTTCAATAATAATTTCAATATTTCTTTCTTCTAATTTTGAGATTCTGTCCAAAAAAATACTATGCGGGGCAAGGCCTAAAGCTGAATGTCCATGAGGATAATATGCTATCCCTTTTGGTCTGTCTTTCTTTGGAATTGTTCTTAATCTTCTTGGTGTAATTATTATTATTTGAGGTGATTTTATTTCTGGAAGATCCCAATACATTGTAATATTTTTTGTGAGAATATTTACTGATTTTTGCAAAACTCTTTCATACTTGAGAAATTCATTTTCTAGCTCTTGCATTTGATATTTCATCTTAAACTGCTTCTTGCATTTCATGTTCTCTTATAGAAAATCTTTTTTCGAGAAGATCAATGCTTCCTGTCCATTGCTGATAAAAATAGGAGATTATTTTTGTAATATCTGTTCTTTCTGGATATTTTATTCGTATTCTATTCCCCAAAATAAAATTACTTAATAGATTTGGATCCATATTCCTTGTTTTTTGTTCTAAAATAAAAAGATGTGCTCCATTCCCATCTATTGTTTTACTGTTTGCTGATATAAGCAATGGATTTTTTCCTCTTCCTTGGAGAAGATTAAGAATTATGTACTCATCTGTATATCCAAATTCGCGGATTATACTTGGATGCATTCCTGTGAGTCTTGCAAAAGTTCTTGCACTTTCCTCTGGGAGATAATTTTTTTTGAAACGAAATAGTACGATTCCTTGTTCAGGGCTTGCATATTGGCATGTTCTACATGTTTGGTCAAGACTCTCTTGATAGATAGGCGAATATGCTCTGATACTTTCTGCACTATTTGGAGTGAGCTCTTTTTCTTTCATTCTTTCTAATGCATATTTATTAACTCGTGTAAGCTCTCCTTGTGTGAAGTTTCCATTCTCTCCGTGTCGTACAAGAAACTGTTTTGTTTCTTTACTTTGCAATCCTATTCTTGCTTTTCTGAGAAATTCTTCATCTGCTAGCATTTTTTCTAGAAGAAATTCTATTTTTGATGTTTCCATTTTTTTCCTACTTTTTAATCAGACCATATTAGAGATTTTTCTCTGAAATCAAGGATTGCACTCTTCCGTTGGTAAATTCCTGCAAGTGCTTGTTCAAGTGATGGTTTGTTTATGAATAAACTGAGAATATCTGCCTCAGCACATCTCATTACTTGTTCATCTGTGAATATTGGTGTTTGTTGCATAACAAGAACATGTGCTCTTGTTGCATCCATTGTTATTGCTTCTACTCTAATAAATGTTGAAAGTGGGGAATATTTTTTGAGTTCATTAATTGTTGCATATTCTCTTAACCAAGAACGTTCTCGAAATGTAGAAGGAAGTATTGTTAAGCCTTCTGCATGAACGGTAAGATCATGTTTATTAGTTGCGTTTATCGTGTTAGGTTGCAATACAAGATAACAACTGGTATCTCCTACAGAAATAGCTTTTTCTTTCTGAAAATATTCTATTTCCTTTTGGATGAGAGATTTTAGGCAACCATATGCGTTGTTTTCCTTAAGAATTGTATTTTCTTCTGGTGTAAAGAGCATATTTGCAAAATCCAAATAATCTTCTCTTTTTGTGAAAAATGGTTTTCTCCATTGGATTTTACCATTATTTTGCGTTCCGAGATAGCGTGTTTCAAATTCTCTTTGAAAAGCTTGTATCATTGTCTCTTTAGGAAAAGAAAAAAGGATATCTTCTATTTGTTCTAGGGTTCTTTCTGTTAACATTTTGTTGTCTTTAGAAAGGGGTTATTTTAGAAAAGTATATAAAGGGTTTGGTTTGGGAAATTGGTATGACAAATATGAAAATAGCTTGGGAATATATAAAAAAACATCCCATTTTTTTGGGAATTGTTACTGGACTTTCTAATGTGGCTTTAGTAACTATTCCTTTAGGTTATTTCTATTCTCAAGATATGGAAAGATATGAAAAACTTCTTTCTTTACA
>JAUYPF010000013.1 GCA_030697685.1 bacterium
ATTGTTCTAATAGCTATTCTCATAATTCTTATACCAATAGTACAAGCAGTACCTGCAGCTCCATACTTTATCATATCTGAAGATGGCTCTTTTGTACCTACCGATTCACTAGGGACAAACCCACTGAATAAAAAAGACCAAGAAAGATTTAACAATTTAGATCCTGAATTTGAAGAGATAATTTTAGAGCAAGAAGGAGACCATGACTATTCTGAAGTTTATGATATAGCACAATGCCCAGTAGCATTCCAAAAAGATGCAACAGGAAAAAGAAGACCTTATATTGGAAAATTGGATGAAAAAGGATATTTCCAACCAGATACAAATCTTCCTTTGCGAAGAGACTTAAGAATAGAAGATATACAAAAGCAAGGAGCAGTATGTGGGAAAGAAAACATTCGCCAAATTCGCCCACGGCGTCCACCAGCACTAATAAGACCAATTTACAACATGTACAACCCAGAAAGAAAAATTGCAAATACAGAATATGGCTTTGGAGTTAAACAAAAGCCTAATGGAAACCCTGAATATTATGATCCCTATTTGCAACAGCAACAGCAACAAGGAGAACTCCCACCACCACCAAAAACAGAACCAAAACCAATAATTATTTTCACAGGGCAAGCAGTGTATGATTTAAATTATGAGGCAAAAGAACTTCCTGTCTTAGTCATTCCAATACAATTCACAGATACAAAAGCAACAATATCTACAAGTGAACTCGAAGCTATGTTTTTTGGAGAAGAAAGTTTAGCAAGCTATTTTGAAGAGCAATCTTATGGAGCATTAAAACTTTCAGGCACAGTACTTCCTACATGGTATACAATGAGCAATACAATGGGTTACTATGGAGATAATAACGAAGCAAACGTTGAAGAAATGATTATCGAAGCAATTGAAGCAGCAGACAAAGATATTGATTTTTCACAATACGATGCAAACAATGATGGCATTGTCGATGGTCTCTTTGTCGTGCATGCTGGAGACCCAGATGAAAATGGTGGAGGAAATAATGAAGAAATTTGGTCACATTATTTTAGTATTACCCCTGTAACAGTTGATGGAGTAAAAATTATTGACTATGAAACAGTGAGTGAAACGAGCCCTGTAGGTATTATCGCTCATGAATTTGGTCACTATCTTGGATTACCAGACTTGTATGATACAGTTCCTGATGATGGCACATCAAAAGGAACAGCAGAATGGAGCATTATGGGCTACGGTGGTTACATGGAAGAACCTGGAAGTTTTGATCCTTGGTCAAAAGCATATCTCTCATGGTTAAATAAAAATTCCTATCAAGAAATTGAAACAAATGATTATTTTACTATTGTAGAGGATACAGCAAGCAAAGGTATTCGATATTACGCAGTACCAATCTCAGAATCAGAAATATTTTTCATTGAAAATCGTCATGCTGCAGAGCTCATGAATGGCGATGAGGCAGGAGGAGTAATTATTTGGCATGTTGACGAGTCAGTTATTGAAGAAACAGGCTCTTGGAATGGCTGTTCAGGTACAAAATGGGATTGTAATACAGTTAATGGAGAAGCTGAGCATAAATTGATAGATATAGAAGAAGCAGATGGAAAAGATAATATTGATGAAGGAGATTTGGGAGAAGCAGAAGACCTTTGGTTTAATTCTTGCAAAAGCTCTTCTGACTGCCAACAAAATGAATTTTCTGTAAACTCAAATCCCCCAAGTTCAAGCTATGACGGAAGCAAAAAGATATACATTGGAGTATATTCTAATATAGCAGGAACTATGGAATTAGGAATAACACTTGATGGAACAACACTTACAGTGCCTAAAGAAGAAGAGACAACAAAAAGTGAAACAATAAGTGCACCAGAAGAAAAAGGAAGCTCTATAACAATAATCCTAATCATTGGTATTTCTTTAGTTCTTATTGGTGGTGGAATATTTCTTGCATTAAGATTACTAAAGAAAAAAGAAAACTAATCTTTTTGGCATTTTTTACATATTCCTTTAATATCAATTTGGAAATGACAAATTTTTCCAGGTATTTCTTCTTGTAAAAAATCTAAATTTTTAATTTCAATATGTTTCTCAGTATGGCAATTTTCACAGTAAAAATGCGCATGCGTTTTATTTTGAAGAGAAAAAAGAGCTCTTCTATTACAAGTATAAGAATGCAAAGTATTCTGTTTTACTTGTTCACTCAAAAAACGATAAATTGTTGCAATGCCTATCTTCGGATGTTTCTTTTTAATACTTACATGAAATTCTTCTGCACTAAAGAATGTTTTTTTATTTTTGAGTTCTTCTTCTAAGATTGCTTTCTGTTTTGTTGCTCTAGTTTGTTTCATTATTGATAATAAGAATCAATAAGCTATTTAAATCTCTTTCCATTAAAGATAAATATGGAAGCATTTTTATATGGATTATTAAGTGTTTTAATAGTAAGCTTAATTGCCTTTACAGGAATTTTTACACTTTCATTAAAGGAAAAGAGCATAAGAAAGTTCCTTCTTTATTTTGTAAGTTTTGCTGCAGGAGCTCTTTTAGGAGACGCCTTTTTTCATTTACTTCCAGAAGCAATCGAAGAAGCAGGTCTCACAGTAATTATTTCTATATCTATTCTTTTTGGTATAATCTTCTCCTTCATTGTAGAAGCATTTATCCACTGGAGACATTGTCATATTCCAACAACAAAAGTGCATATACATCCCTTTGCAATTTTGAACCTTATTGGTGATGGAATTCATAACTTTTTAGATGGTATTATTATTGCAACAAGCTATCTTGTAAGTATACCTGTTGGAATTGCAACAACACTAGCAGTAATTTTCCATGAAATTCCCCAAGAGATAGGAGACTTCGCTATTCTTCTTCAAGGAGGTTTTTCTAAAGGAAAAGCTCTCTTATTTAATTTTTTAACTGCTCTTACTTCAGTTCTTGGTCTTATCATAACATTCCTTCTAGCAAAGAATATTGAAGGGGCTACTATTTTTCTTGTCCCTTTCGCTGCAGGAGGATTTATTTACATTGCATGTTCAGATCTTATCCCAGAATTACATAAAAATGCAGAATCCAATGGTAGAAAAGCATTCTTAAGATTAATCTTTTTTATCTTAGGTATGCTTATTATGTATTTTCTTTTATTTTTAGAGTAAATTATCCCTTCACTACACCCATAGGCTTTAACTGGCACACAATTTTTCCAATACCAGCTGCATCACTCACCGCAACAACTTCATCAACATCCTTATATGCACCAGGTGCTTCTTCACTAATACCAGACCATGACGCAGCTTTGATAAAAATTTCTTTTTTCTCCAAATCTTTCTTCACTTGTTCCCCTCTCCATAATTTATTCGCTGAATGTCGTGACATTAATCGCCCAGCACCATGAGCTGTTGAACCAAAACTTTCAGCCATTGCTCCTTCAGTACCTACAAGAACATACGAAGATGTACCCATACTACCAGGAAGGAGGATAGGCTGTCCAACTTTTTGATATTTCAATGGTATCTCTTTTCTTCCAGGCCCAAATGCTCGTGTCGCACCTTTTCTATGGACATAGACTTTACATTTCTCTCCATCAATCACATGCTCTTCTAACTTTGCAATATTATGTGCAACATCATATAATGTTTTTAGCTCAACTTTTTCACCAAAAACTTCAAGAAATGATCTTCTCACTTGATGCCCAATAAGATGTCTATTCGTCCACGCAAAATTTGCTGCTGCACACATTGCGCCATAATAATCCTTTGCAAGCTGACTTTGTATAGGAGCATAAGCAAGATCCTTATCAGGAACTGAAGCCATAATCTCTGGATAGGTATCTTCAATCTTTCTCAAATAATCTGAACACACTTGATGTCCAAGTCCTCTTGATCCACAATGAATCATAACAACAACTTGCCCTTCTTTTTCAATACCAAATGTTTTTGCAACTTCCTTATTTTGAATTTTTGCAACATATTGAATTTCTATAAAATGATTTCCAGAACCCAAAGTTCCTAGCTGCCCAATTCCTCGTGCTCGTGCCTCTTTACTCACTTTTGTATAATCTGCACCAATCATACTCCCTTCTTCTTCACAAAATTCTAAATCTTCTTGTATTCCATATCCTTTTTTTACAGCCCACTTTGCTCCATCTTGAAGCACTTCATTTAAATCTGTATCAGTCAGTTTAAATTGTGATTTTCTTCCTACACCAGGTGGGATATGTTTGAATAATATATCCAGCAAAGGAAGAATTTTGGGTTTCATTTCTTCCCTGGTTAAATTTGTTGTAAGTACTCGTACACCACAGTTAGAAACAACAAAGTTTTCTGCAATAAAATTATGATTTGTATCATTCATAGTAACATCATAAACCATTCCATCATAAGGCACCAATCGAATCTTTTCAATTTCAGTCCAAGCAAGACCACTATCACCAACAGCATATTTTGAACAATACTCTTCAAACTTAGAACAAACATAAGCTATTCGTGTATTTTCAGTAGATTCATACATAGATCTTTCAATAAATCTTTCATTAACATACTCACCGATAAGAGCTTGCATAATAACTTGTTTAGGAAAAAGTTGATTTTTCATATTTTTCGCCTTTACTCTTGTACGAGCTCGTATATGAAGAATATTTTCTTTAAAACGAATAAAATGCGCAGTCAAACAAGCTTTCTTTTGCTTTTCTTTATGATACTCAAACCCTATAGTTTCAAGAAAACGTAAATAATTTTGAGAATTTGTCTGAATAAGAATTCTCCATCCAGTAGTTTGACCATTAATCCCATTATAGGTATAACCCTCAACATGAACAGGTTCGCTACTTGTGACATCAAAATCTAAAAGGAGTCTACGAATATCCTGTAAGAAATCAATTGCATTCTGTTTAAGAGAAACAAGTTTATTCATTCCTAAAGCATGCTCGAAAAAATTATACCCATTATTCATACATTTAGGAGAAGATAGCTCAGCACCAAAAAAGCTTGCAAGGAATAGTCTTTTCTGCCAAAGAGATGCATCCATAATCCATTGAGGAACTCTATATTCTTGATTTGTTTTTTTCCCATAGGGACAACCTAATGCAACTAGAATGAGAAACAAACCTGTTCCACTTTTCTGTAACGCAGACTCCACAACAGAAAATTCTTTAACTCCATATTTTGTCGTAATTTTATGATTTCTTTCCCTTTGGTAAATATTTGCACCTTGAATTCCAATGGATTTGAGATCATCCAGGATAGTCAATAAATCTTCCTTTTTCCCCCAACAATGCATATGCCCATTTTTAGAAAAATAAATATTTCCATCACCAAAAAGGTATCCTAAATACTTAAGGAGTACTGGTAATTGGGGAGAATTATAGCGCAAAGGAAGAATATTTAATTTCCTAATCTGTGAAAGAATTTGATTTCGAGCTTTTCCTTCACTTTTAATTCCAAACCTATCAAAGAGAGGATAAAGATCATCTTCAGAAACAAGTATTGTATTACTGGGTTCTTCATATTGTACACCTTTAAATGGATATACAAGAACTTTATCCTTTAAAGAAATCTCTTCTGCCTTCTTCATACCATCTTGCGTTAAGAAAGGATGATCATCTGTAGCACGAATAGTATGGCCTGTTTTTGTTTTGATTTGAAAAAGAACTCCAGAAGAGGGTTTCTTCATAAATGCTAATACATTCGTTTGAGCTAAACTTTTTGTTTCAAGATCAGAAAAGGAAAGTTGTACTTTATTCCATGTTTGTTCTATACTTTGAATAGGCAACCATGTCCCATACTGTAAAGAAACCTTAGCATCTGCTGGAAGACAATTAATATCAAAACCTATTCCCGAAGGACTAATAATTCCATTCTCAGCATCAAACGCAGCAACACCACCAATACTAAAACCGTAGCCCTGATGGGCATCTGATAACATAATAGATTCCCCTTTAATTCCAGGCAATGTAGAAACATGCACTCCTTGACAAATACAATTATCCTCTGTCATTTTTTTAAACAATTTCTCATCTGCAAAAATCTTCACAGGCGCATTCATACCTTCCTGCTTCTCAATAAGATAAGAGTAACTATTCAATTTAATTGGAGTAACTTCAATCTCCTTTCCATTTCCTAAAGAGCATTTAACCATTTTAAATATCCACCACCACTTGTATAACACACTTTTTTGGACTTTCTTTTATAAACATATCGTTATAAGTAATTGCCTTTACTTGTGTCCTAATATCATAACCCTCAGCAGAATCTCCTTCTATTTCTGCTTGTAAAAAATACAAGTCTTCTTTCTGTGTAATACTTATTTTTTTCACATTTCCAACAAGAAATTCCTCTGTATCCACCCAATACAATAATTTCTCTAAAAAATCATAAAGCAGTTTTTCTTTATTTCCAGCTCGCACAGAAAATTTTTTGGTTTTATTTAAAGCAATTCTATCATTACTTATAATCTTAAATAATGCTAATGCACAGTTCCCAAAAGCCTCTGCAACAGTTGTCCCATACGCAACAAACTTCTCATCTGCTGTATGTTCAAGGAATTCAAATCTTTTCATACACACAAAAAAGAAAAGAAGTTTATAAAAGTATGACTTCATGACTAACAAAAGGCTTATATATAACTTTATCTAACCTTATCTAACATGGTAGAACTAGAATGCACTGTCAAAAAATGGGGAAGCTCACTAGGAATTGTTATTCCAAAAGAAATTGCTATAAAAGAGAGAATAAAAACAAATGAGACAATTATCATAGAGTTAAGAAAAAAAAGAACTGCAAAAGACTTCTTTGGTATGTTAAGCAACTGGAAACGCCCAACTGAAGAGATAAAAGAGGAAATGAAAAAAGGATGGAAATAAAAAACTTTTTCTTCGATTCCTATGCCATAATTGAAATAGTAAAAGGGAATCCAAAATATATCAAATATATAGACACAGAAATAATACTTACAGAGTTTAATCTCCCAGAAATAACATCTTCCATTCTCAATGATTTTGGAGAAGAAAAAGCAAGAGAAGCATATCAAAAATTCTCAGAATGCACAGTACAGATTTCTGAGGAAGTGCTTATTGAAGCTTTAAAGTTTCGGAAAGAGAATAAAAAAAGAGAGTTATCGTATACAGATTGTATAGGTTACATCTATGCAAAAAAGCATAAGCTCCTTTTTCTAACAGGTGACGAACAATTTAAAGACAAAGAAAACGTAGAATTTGTAAAAAAATAAAAAAAGAGTAAGAGTTATTACACATTAAGTCTATCTATTACAGCAATAACAAGTTTCCTTATCATTAATATCTCTCATACAACACTCAGTACATTTTGCACCTGAAGTACCACTGTAAGCACTACTATATTTTTGTGGACCTTTATTAGAAGGCGCTCCATATCCAGGAGCAGAATCTACACTATCACTACTTTCTTCTGCACTAAGTCCATTTGCGTCACAAATTGCATCTAATTCTGGATCAAATCCCACTTCACGAGCTACACATACATCAGCTATTTCTGAATCAGTTAAATAGACCTTTTCATCTACTTGAATTTCCTCTGTATTAACACAAGCACTTAAGACAAAAGCAAATATTGTTAAAATCCCAAAAATCAAAATACTTTTTTTCATTTTATCACTCCCTTTTTTATTATAATTTCTTAAATATAAAATAATTTAAATTATTAAAGGAGATTATACTCTAAGATATATATTATAATATCCAATTCACCTCCTTCGTAACAAAAAATACACTAAGAATCCGATCAAAACAATCAATAAAATAATTCCCAAAAAAGGAACAAAACCATTCGTTAACAATCCTTCTTGTAAACTATACCCTTTCAAATTTGCTCCACCAATATTGATTGTATTAAACACACTCGTATCTTGAAAAAGGATAAATAAAACTCCCATAAAAACTAACAATAAACCAGCAATAACTTGCGTACTATGTGTTTCTATTTTTGTACCAAAAAAATTAAAAGATATCATTTTTCCTCGAATCCAAGACTTTTCATGTAGTTTAAACCCATCCACAGCAAAAGAAAGCAAAAAGAAAGGCACAAAATTTCCTAAGGCATAAAAAAACATCAACAAAGCAACTTGAAAATAACTTCCAAACACACTTGCAATTAATAATACTCCACCAAGTATAGGCCCTGTGCATGCACTCCATCCTAATGCAAAAAGAACTCCTAAAACAAATACACCAAAAATACTTTTTGCTTTAAACACTTTCACAGGAAGAAAAGAAAACCCTTTTCCCGCAATTTGCATGACACCAAACACAATCAAAAACAATCCTGCAAGAAAAATCAAAAAACTATTCTCTGCTTGAAAAAAAAGAATACTTTGTCCTAAAAAAGAAGCAATCAGTCCTAAACTTATAAACACAGTAGTAAATCCCAAAAAGAATGCAAAAGTATGCACGGTGCTTCTCTCTTTAAGCCCATATGAAAAATACATAGGAACAATTGCTAGGGTACAAGGAGAAAGCACAGCCAACAATCCTGCAAGGAAAGCAACAATATAGGTAATATTTTCCAAATAATATGCAGCTTGTTGATTATTATAATCAATTATTTTTTGAATGCTTTCAGGAAGTACAAGAGCTGAAACTACAGAAAGACTAACCAAAAAAACAAATAAAATAACAGACCATTTTTTCATTAAGAACAAAAAAGAACTTCTCTTAAAATACTTTACGAAGAGGATTCTTCCTTTTCATACAAATAAAGAAAATTTGCTGCAGAAGTATGTCCCCACCAGCTTTTCCGCAATTTCTTGTCATAACTTAATTTATCTGAACCATGAAAAGCAACTGCCATTGTAGCAATTGCTAAACTAAAATCACGAACTGCAATATCTCCATAGCCTAAACTAAATGCAATGCCAAAGAGATGCAAAGAAAGAAGCAATGCACTAAAACGAGTAAACACTCCAACAACCAGACAAAATCCAAGAACAGTTTCTAAAAATCCATTAAGAAGGATAAAAGTAACAGGTTCAATAGGAAGATTGCTTGTCCATGAGGGAAGCCATGCAACCCATGCACCAGGATTAAATAATTGATTAAGTCCAAACCATAAGAATAACAAAGCTACTCCATATCGCAAAAGAATAAGAGAATGCTCTTTGAACCAAGTATATCTCATACAAATCATAAAGAAAGAATTCTATTTAAATATTCCGGTTAAAAATAATTTATGCAAATGAGCTTTTTGTAGGTAGATGCTACAATCAGTAAAATTTAAAAGGTTTAAAAACACATATTGAAAGTATGAAAGAGATTCAAGAAAATACAAGTTTACATTTCGAAGTACAGTGGAAGAAACGATTTAAAGAGTAAAATTAAATATATTTCTAGACAAAAGGTTATATTTATCAAAGTAAACGATTCTGAACGAGAAAAATAGCCCATTGACACAAAAAGAAAAAACAAAACACAAAGAACAATTTATATAGCTATCAATCTTTAGACATTCCAAATCCAATAATTTTATAAATAAAAGAAGAGGTCTCTAAAAAACATGGAAGAAGAAACAAAAGAATTACATCACCCTGAGCACAAAGTTCATGAACAAAAAGAAAGCAAAAATAACCTTTTGGTAAACCGTGCAAACTGGACATTATTAATACTTTTCGCAGTACTTATTTTATTCAATCAATTTCAAGTCCTTGGTTTGAATGATATAACCGGAAACTCAGTATCTTATTTTAGCAATGGAGATTTATCTAATATAGATATAACAGAAATTCAATCTACTGCACAAGGCATTGCTTTACTCTTCCCTATTGATCAAATTAAAACGCAAGAAGATGCGATAGCTATAATGATTCCAGCAGGAACTCCAGACTATGGAGAAGCAATGGGAGTCTCTTTTGATGATCCAGTCACAGCACTTTCTCTTTTAGAGAATGGCTATCCAACATTAAAAGCACAAGCACAAGCAAATCCATTAATCTGGGAAAGATACATTGCATTGGCTTCTGAACCTCGAGGTATCTCCTGTGAATTTTGCTGTGGCATTGGTGCTGCAGGTGTAACAGCTGACGGAACAAGTAAATGTGGTTGTGCTCATAATCCAGCAGTACAATCTATAACATTATGGCTTATGTTAAATACTGATTATTCTGATGCAGAAATTTTACGAGAAGTATACAAATGGAAGGTAATATTCTTTCCTAAAGACATGGTAGGCTTAGCATTAGAAATAGCTGGTGGAGACACAGATGTATTAGAACAATTACCAGGAATGGTAGGGGGATGTTAAAATGAATAAAAATTGGATATTTGCAATCGTGCTTGGAGTACTGATCATCGTATCTGTAATTCAAGCGGTGCAATTAAGTAGTATTAAAGAAAGTATAAGTAAAGGAGAAATAAGTGCAGGTTCAGCATCAAGTACAACAAATACTGCAGGCTCTTCCTCAAGTGCTGCAAGTAGCTCTTCTTACTTAATCGAACTTCCATATTTGGTTGGTGGTTTTTAATTTTTTTTTATTTTTAGGAGTACAAAATGCAAAATGCAAAAAATTTTTTATTGCTCCTTACAGGATTAGTATCTATTCTTCTTATTATTAATC
>JAUYPF010000025.1 GCA_030697685.1 bacterium
ACTGAAAGAAGTAAAAAGACTAGGAAATGCATTATTAGAGAAGAAACCATTAAGTTATCAGGATCTTAAAGACATACCTAAAAAAAGGGGGATTTATATTATTTCAAATAAAAAAAAGAAAATAATTTATGTGGGAGAGAGTAATAAACTAAAAGTAAGATTATTATCAGACCATATTTCTGGTGAAGTTAAGATTTCAACAAGCACATTTCGAAAGAAATTAACAAAAGAACCATTTAATCTACAACCAGGTAAGAAACTATTAGGTTGGATTAAAGACCATTGCTCATTTCGTTGGATTGAAATAGAAGATAAAGATTTGTGCCATGCTACAGAAGCATTCCTTATAGCTTATCTTAGACAAAAAAGGGAACCTCTTCTTAATAGTTAACCTACACGTACTGTCCATGTCCGTCTTGTTATAGAGCCTTGAGCACAGCGACTGAAATCCACTAAAAAATTAAAACCTTGCTGAAGGATCGCCACACATATCTAAGAATTCTAAATCCCAAGCTAAAGCAAACCTAATTAGAGGAATATCACCGTAAGGATCATCTTCACTTATTCCTAATGAACGAATTGCATGCTCATATTCTTTTTTTGCTTTTTCTAAAGCTTCCTCAACAGTTTCTCCACAGATAATTGAATTTATTAATGCGTGAGAAGCTTTTTTAAAATGTAAAGCGTTATTATCTTAACTAGGTGTTCTTGTTGTATCTCTTACCACCATGAATTTTGCTTTATACCCAATATATGCAATCGTTCCATTTTCTACAGCCTTTTCCCCTAATACTTCTAAAGATTCACATGCAAGAGCATATACTATCTTATTTTTTGTAAGAAGAATGTTTTCTTTATCTAATATTGTTTCATCATTATGGCCACAAACTGATTTCCTATCACCGTGGCCATTTAAAAAAACTAATTTAGGCTGTTCTCTCTTTAAAGATTTCTCTACATTCATTCTTGTTGCTTTTGGCCCTTCTAAATCAGTAACATGAACACCAGGAATCATTTTTGCTAGAGTTATAGGACCTTTAGCAAATTCATGTAAATAAGAAACTCGCATCTCATGTTGAGGTCTTGTTACAAGAATATTCTTAGTCATATTAGTTCATTAAGATTTGGAGCATTTTCATTTGAGCTTTAATAATATTCTTTCCAAAATCATCCCCTTTTTCTATATGCTCAATGAGTTTTTTCACTGTCACTTCAGTTTCTTCTCCTCCAAGCATTATTTTTGCTTCAGGATTTAAGGTTTTAAATCTAGCTAAAACTAACTCTCTTTGCTCTTCGAATGGATGTTTTACGCTCATTTTAAAATTCCTAGATTTTTTAATTGGGTTATTATTTTATCTCCTAATTTAGTATTATTTGATATTTCTGTAAATGCTACATTCCAAGTATAGGTTTTACCATCAATAATAACTATTACCTGTTCCCTTTCAGGTTCAGGAAGATTTGCATACGCTTTTAAAAATTTATCTCTACTCATTGTAATACTTCTTTAGCTTTATAGTCAATTTGATTTATAAGTTTTCTCCATTTATAAACTGTACTTCTCTAGAAGTTCTAACCGTATTGTCTCATTCGTCTTGTTGTAGATCCCTGCGGCGCTTGAGCACAAGAGCGAAGCGAACAAAGAACCATGCCTTCACAACACTTTCAACTTCTCAAAAATTATTTTTTCATAAATGTTCTATCCAAAAATAAAACTAAAAAGTTTAAGCAATAATCCTACACAGAGGATATTTCTATTATCTTTTAAGAATCTTTTTTCTCTATGCTCAAAGATAGGGAATACCTTTCATAAAAAGATATAAAGCCCTCTTGCTCAAAAAGAGAAATGAAATCTGTACGGTGTAAAGGCCATGAATCTCTTGCTCCCATTTGGAGGAAGAATCACTCTCAGATAGAGTTTTTTATAATTCCAAATACAAAGAGAAAGATGGCTAAAGCCCAAAGAAAGACTAGCCATAAAGAGTTACAACGAGAGTTTACCTACCTCAATAAGCAAAAGACTCTCAAGGGGATGATAACATATAAAGATTCTAAGGGTCTTCTCAAGAAGCAGAAATTCATGTTGCTACAAATAAAAAAAATCCTTCAAAATAAGTATAAAATATATCACTGGGTACCACTGAAAGAACTTCCTAAGTATTTTATTGGAGCTCAAGATACTTCTTCTCTCAATAATACGAATTGGATAAAGCTCTATACAGCAGCACATAAGGTCATTCAGAAGAATATTTAGTTATTCGTTGATGAAATATAGAACCATGCAACGCTTGAGCACAGTGAGTGAAACGAGCGATAGAATTAATACCCTGGAGGTTTAGGTCTATCACCATAACACATTTCTAAATTATATATCTCTTCTGTTTGTCCTATTGCTTCCAAAACAGATTTGTATAATGCAAGTGTATTTTCTAAAGCTGTTCTTTGTGCTGGAAGAAGATCAGACATCTTACCTATTTCTTCATCTCTATGTGAATCAACGTAACTTATTCTTCCTTCTTTTACATCAGAATACAAACAAAGCCATTCTCTCTGAATCACTTCTCCAAACATCTGTGGCCTCTCTTGTTTTTCAAATCCTCGTGCAAGAGTTTCTAGATTTATTGGATTAATATTTTTAAGAATAGAATCATCACCAGTTCTGAATTCAGGAGCTAAAGTTCGATCTACATCCATATATTCTAGAGAAGAATCATAGCTTACTGTCTTTCCAAGAATGTGTAATTCCATCTAACACAACTCTCTCTTCAACATCTTGTGTGCATTGTTAATCTCTTGAAACATCTCTAGGTCCCCGCCCATATCCGGATGATGCGTTTTTGAAAGATCCTTGTACTTTTTTGAAATGAGATCAAAATCATAGCAATCCTTTGAAACCCCTAAGAGTTCCCGTGCTTCTTTCCTCTTTCCTTCTACACCCTTGTCCTCATAAAATCCATTTACACATTCTTCTCGTGTTTTCTCTCCAGAAAGCACAGCTTGTATTTCCAAGTCAATAATAGAAGACACAACGTACAAGTTTTGTATATAATTGTGGGAAGTATAGGAATAGTAGAGATTCTGGCCGTCCATGTACCAGGAGACAGAGGCAGGAGCACGCTTGATCACGACAGCTTCTTCTTTGACTGTAATAAAATCTTCATGCACTCCTAGCTTTTTGAGATTGCTAATTATTGTATTCTTTAATTGGAGAGCTTTTCTACTAGATGCTTGCTTCATATCAAATGCAGGAAGTTCATAATTACGTACTTTTATCGTTGCCATAGGTATTTTGGCTGATTGGAGGTTTATAAAGGTTGGGGTGAGGATAAGTACAGCTTTTTGGAAGAAAAAGAGATAGATAGATATATAACTATCTTGTACCACTTGTATACAAGTAGGACATATGTTCATAATGGAAACTGTCACAATATCCAAACAAAAGTATCAAGAAATGGAAGAAGAGATTAAAACCCTTCGATCATCTCGATTATATCAAAGGCTTTTAGAATTTGAGCAAAATATCCAAACGAAAAGATATTCTCGTAAAGATTTAGGTTTCTGAAGCTTTTTTTCTTAATCTATCAATTGTTTTCTGCTGTTTTTTTTCCGAAGACTTAATTTCATATTCAAAGATATACATCTCGCTCTTAGATAAACTATGCCTAAAATATAACCGTAAAGGAGGCGTTTTTAGTTTTATTTCATATAAAAACAACTGGGAATCAACAAGCTTCCCTGCGTTTGGGCCTTCTTTTTCAATGCGATCCAAAATCTTTTTTAGAATTACCTTTATTTGATTATTCTTTGCAGCCTGTTTTAACTGCTTCAGAATTACTTCATCAAAGACTAGTGCATATGGCATACATTACCCTTGCCAAAAAGGATTTATAAATGTTTATCTTAAATATCTCTTTTTTATTTGGCAAAAAGAAATTCTTATTAAGTCCTAGTAAATAAAAAAACTATGGATATCCTCAAACAAAAAGGAACAGAAAAAAGCTGCCCTACAGCAGTTTTCCTTCGAGAAGGGAAAATTCTTTCTGGACTTAGGCATTATACTCCAGACAAATGGAAAGCAATAAGCGTCTGGACTTTTCCAGGTGGAAGATGTGATGCAGGAGAAAGCATAGAAGAAACACTTCGAAGAGAAGTCGCAGAAGAAGTTAACATTACTGAGTTTCACATTCTTCGCCATTTAGGAGATTTTCCTGGTGCAAAAGAAGGAGATACTGTTCCGCTTTTTCTTTGCCACACAACACAAACACCAAAGCTTATGGAGCCAGAAAAGTTTTCAGAATGGAGATGGTTTCCTGTACAAGAACTTCCTGAAAATTTCATTAATCATGATGTGCGCAAACATATTCTTACACTTCTTTAAGATCTATTTCAGGTTGTTTTTTAGTAGGGGTTACAATATAGAATGAGACATACTTCTCGGATACATGTCCCAAGAAACTTTTCCAGGATTATAAGAAATATTCCTCCAAGCATAGTCTTTCATAATTACCTGCAGAAGGCTTTCTAATTTTTTACAGAGTTCTTCTGGAATAATCTCTTGTTCTTTTTTATTTTCCTTAACATAATTCCTTGCCGTGTCTACAAGAAGCATTCTTTCTGTATTTTCCTTTAGCAGAGAAAGCATGTGGCCTTTTTTTGAAGGATCTTCTATTTCCTTATTGTAGCTATAACGAATTACCTGCAACCATTGTTCTTGAGAAAGCATGCTAAATGGTTCTTCTACAATGGTTTGGCTTTGTGCTAATGCATAGAGAAGCTTAGGCATAAAATAACTTTTCATTTATTTGAAGAAATATATCCTCCTTTTTAAAATTTATGTTCATAGAATTCACATGTTTTTCCTTTTTCTATCATTGAAAATCTTTTTAGGAATCTTTGGGTTTAGAACGACTTGCTTCCATATAAGCTGAAAGTCTTTTATATGGCTCAGGATCCAAATTAGGAAGAAATTGTGCTGTAGGATACCTTTCAAGATAGATCCTTCCAATACTTTCTGGGCCATTAACTATTATTTGCTCTACAAGACGTGCTCCTGCATGAACTATAATAAGATATTGATTTACTGCACCATTAAGTCTTCCACGAGGCTCACCAATAATAGGTTTTCTCGGAAGATGCTGCACAAGAAATTCTAATTTTTCCTGAATAGGATTTCCTTCACTTCCTCTTTGAAGAATTGGAACGCGTTGCATATTTAGTATTAGAAAAAAACACTCTTTAAAAAGATGTAGCTAACAAAAAATATAAGTAAAAAGTAATAAATTAACAAAACTCACAAGTTTTTCCTTTTGCCATGAGAGAAGATTTTTTCTTTTTCTTTATCGTTTTCTTTTTTGCAGCCATAGTATCACCTCATTTTTTTATATGCTCTTCTTATATAAAAATATTGCTAATGTGAAGAGAATGAAAATGTCTATATGCACTATAGTACACCAAGGACAGATTGCCCCAATTTTCCATTCTGCATAGAGTAAATAAAAAACAAAAAGAAAACCTGAAAGAGAACAAGCTAGAAGATATCGCTCTGCAAAGGATTTTTTTCTATACGCAAAGAATAGTAGGCTTAGAAAAATAACAAAATAAAGAACACCATACAGGGCTACAGGGATATGGAAGAGTTCTGCGTAGGAGCTTTGATTTACTAATGAACAAGAGACTGTTTTTGAAAAATCACAGAAGCCTGTTTCATGTGCCAATGCATAATGGTGCTGCACTAAATAAATTGAGAGAGTTAATCCAATAACTCCTAAAATTGCCATCAATAAGAGAATTGTTTTTTTTCGCATTGATAAAAAGAAAAAGAGAAGCTTAAAATACTTATCGTCTTGGGTTTTAGTTATGAATACTAAAACTATAGAGAAGGTCATTCACATTTTACAGAAAGAAGTGAAACAATGGGATGTTCCTATTATTACCCTCATCGCACAAACGAAGAAAGACCCTTATAAAGTTCTTATTGGAACTGTGCTTTCTTTGCGAACGAAAGATCAGGTTACTGCAAAGGCTTGTGAGAAATTGTTTGCTGTTGCAGATACTCCAGAAAAAATGTTGAGGCTTTCTGAGAAAAGAATTGAAGGACTAATTTATCCCACAGGATTTTATATTACAAAAGCAAAAAATATTAAGCTTATTTCTCAAAAACTCATTGATGAATTTGATGGAAGAGTCCCAGATGATATTGATACTCTTCTTACATTTCCCAATGTGGGGAGGAAGACTGCGAACTTGGTTTTAATTGAAGGATATGATAAACCAGGGGTTTGTATAGATATACACAATTGGCGTATACTCAATAGGTTAGGTTATCTCAAAGCAAAAAATCCTTTAGAGAGTGAGATGCAAATTAGAAAAAAACTGCCCCAGAAATACTGGAATATCCTTAATTATATTTTAGTTGCGTTTGGGCAAAATACTTGTACTTCTATATCACCTAAATGTTCTCAGTGTCCAGTTGCACAATACTGTGAAAGAAAAGGTGTGAAAAAAAGCAGATAGTTCAGTATCATAAAGTTTATATCCTTCATACATCTACCTTAATTATGCAACAAAAAGATTGTATTCTTGTTCTTGGTTCTGGAGTTACTCCTAGAGGAGATTTGACATTAATTGGCAAGTCGCGAGTAGAGAAAGGTGTAGAGCTCTATAAGAGAGGAGCTGCACAGCGCATGCTATTTTGTGGAGCATATTCCTACAAAGTCAAAAATATTCCTGCATCTACAGAGGCACAAGCAATGAGAAATTATGCATGTACATTAGGTATAGCGCGAGAACATTGCTTCCTAGAAGAACAGTCAAAGGATACCATAGGCAATGGGTATTTTGCAAAACAGTTTCTTGAGAGACAAAATTGGAGATCTTTTTTTGTTGTTACTTCAAATTATCATCTTCCTAAAACAGAATATGCATTCAAAAAAGTTTTTGGGAATGAATTTTCTTTTGAACTTGTTCCTTCTTTAACCTATCTCTCCACTGATGAAATTCTTGAACGGTTGGATTCTGAAAAAGAAAAAATACATTTGTATAAAGAACTTTTCAAGGATGTTCTTGATGGGGATGATCGAGCTGTTGCGAAGGCAATGACTCGTCTCCCTTGGTATGCACAACTTTTAAAAATAATGAGTTTAGTTTGAAGAATATGCAGATTATTTTACGAGAAGAATTAAAGAAGCTTATTGATTCTAAAGCAGACTATATGCTTATTGATGTACGTGAAAAAGAAGAATTGCAATATGGTATGATTCCAAGTGCAAAAAATATACCTTTGCATGAAATAGAAGAAGCTTTTTCTTTATCTGATGAAGCCTTTTTGGAAAAATATGAATTTGCAAAGCCACATAAAGAAGATAAAGTTATTTTCTATTGCCGCACTGGTGGAAGGTCTGCAATGGCAACACAGTTTGCCGAGAGTACTGGCTATGTACATGCACAGAACTATGCTGGAAGTATTTATGACTGGGCGAATATAGATTTGAATGTGCGAAGATACTAAAACTTTAAAAAGAGAAAACCATTATTTTAGCTTATGATGATGGATTATTTTTGGGGTATTGGAATCTATTGGATGTTCCTCATCTTTAGCTTTTTTCTTTTGCTATTTATCTTCTGGTTGTGGATGTTTATTGAAGTCTTGAAAAAGAGAGATGTGCTCTGGATTATTTTATTTCTTGTAGGAATTTTTACTGGGATCCTTGGATTAATTTTTGCATTGTTATATTACTTTTTAGAATATGAAAAAAATAAAAAAGGTTCAAAGAAAAAATGAAGAAAATTACTATAGGCTCAAATTCTTTTCTTGCTATTATGGATCGAGAATTGAAAGCATTGGGATTGAAACCAGTATATGTTTGGAATGTGTATTTTGATACGATTAAACGAAAAAAAGAAGCAGGGATTCTTTTGTATTCTTTGGATGGACATCAGATTCCTTTTGATGCAAAGCTTAAAGATTTTCTTGGAATTCTTGGTTTTGTGAATGGACAAGAACCTGGAGAAGGAAGTATCCCATTACATAATATTCTTCCAAAAATTAATGATAACCTTGCACTGGCATATATTATTGAAGGAATGTATCGAGGAAATTTTTCTGAAGTAAATATTGTTGAAGGGAAAATGGATAAAGAAATAGAAGGGTTTCATCTTATTCACCATTATAACATTCAAGCAAAGGATCTAGAAGAAAAGCCTTATGAAATCAGCATCTTTGAAAATAGTATTATTTCTCAAGAATAATTATGCTGCATTTCTCTTTACTTCGTACTGTGTTGTTACTTTCTCTGCAATTTTTATAACCATAGATAAGTCTTTAGAATCAAATATTAGATTTCTTCCATCAATGCGGATATCTGTTTCTGGTCTTCCTTCTAATTGAAGTTTAGTCTTTATCCTTTTTAACATAAAAAAGGTAGCATCTTTATCACGAAATTCTATTGTAGTTTCATCCATAGAAAGGTTCTTAGGTATTGGTCTTTAAGTATTTTCTTATATTACTGAACGTTTTCTTCGTTCTTCTTCTTCCTTTTGTTCTTGCATTCTTTTCTCTTCCCAGAACTTTTGTGTAGTATTATCCACCATAGAGTATTCAACTTGAGAAGCATTTGTTTGATAAGCAATTATTTCTGGTTTTTGTATTTGTTCTGAATCTGCTTCTTGTATTTGTTGCTCTAAAAAGTTTTTTTGTTGCTCACGAACTCTTTGCTCAATGTCCTCTTGTTCAAGCAGCCTTTGTTGATTCCCTTCTGTTGTTTCTTCAGCGTTTTCGCTAGGAACATCTTTTACTTCTTTAAATTTTTCTCTTGGGGAGAAATCTACCATGCCTTATATTAGGCTTTTAGAGCTTAAAAGGCTATGCCCATGAGCATTTTTGCTCCTTACAGGCACAAGAAAGTGCATAGGCTCCTGCATTGTAACAATCCCTATATTCACAGGTCGTTATTCGTTCTTCTTCGTTTATAGATTGACAGACTTGACCAGAACAGCCAGAGGCCTTACAATCTGCATCTATTGTACAGCTTGCTTGTGTAGAAGTGCCACAAAAATCTTCTGTGTTGATATCTTCTTTAGAATCTTGTAATGATGTGCTGCATGCGCTCAAGAAAAGCACTACAAAAACTAATCCAATAGAGATTGTTTTCATTTGAAATTATAAACATGTAAAATTAATAAGTCTTTGCATCATGTATTGCTTCTTTCATTCTTTTGCTTGCAAGAAAATTTTCTAAAGCAGCCACTTTGAGTTCTTCTGTAAGATGATAGCAATAAGTCATAGGAATAACTTCACATTTTTCTTCATTGAGAACAAAACTTGCTTCTAATGAAGAGCCATAGCTTTCAAAAGGATACTGATGTATTGCAATAATATTTTCTTTTCTATAACAATTTTCTTTGTTGTCCTGGCAGAAGAAATTAATACGATAAGGTTTATTATCTGCATCATGAATTAATTCCTTGTAAATATGCCCAGGACTATTTCTTTCTTCTGTTGTAGAACAATTGACTATTCCAGCTCCAATTATCCCTGCTAGACCAAAACCTATTCCTGCTTTTATTAGACTCATAAAAAAGAAGTTTTTTCTTTTCTTATTTAAATGTTTTGGAAAAGCTTATTAGAATACAAATTCTCTTTTTTACTATGAAACGAGTTCAATTAAGAAGTAAGGATTTTAATGGTAGACATGACTATTCTTTTGAAGTTTCTAAAAAGGATAGTGTTGAATGTATTGATGAGAAAATTATCCTTGTGAATAAAAAACCATCCTTTTTTTATTATGAAAAAAAACTCGTTCCTACGTTAAAGCTCTTACAAGAAAAAGATTTATTGAAAAAAATTGTTGTGGATATGGGCGCGGTGAAGTTTCTTATTGGTGGTGCTGATCTTATGAGGCCAGGTGTAAAAGAAATTGATCAGACAATTAAGAAAGAAGATTTTGTTGTCGTTGTTGAGATGAATAATAGAAAGCCACTCATGGTTGGACTTGCACTCTTTGATGCTGAAGAGATGCAAAAACTAAGTTCTGGGAAAGTTGTTAAGAATATTCATTATGTGGGAGATGCAATTTGGAAGTTTGTTTGATCAATTTGCTCAACTGGAGATAAATACTCTTTCTGCCGGATTAAAGAAATAAGACCTTTTTCTTCTCCAGATTTTATAATTGTTCTTTTCCAACTATCATAAGGAGCATAGCCTGTTTCTCTCTTTATAGAATTTTCAGTATGAAGATGAGGCATTGTTGGCTCTTCAAAATATGGTATTGCAAAATATTCTGGGATTCTTTCGAACAAACGATTTAATTTAGGATGTTTATCTGGAAATGCTCGAAGTTTTTTTATATAACATTCTACTGGTTCCATAAATATTCTAGCGTTTCCTGCATATACTTCATGAAGAGATTCTCCAAAACCATTAAATGAATCACACCAGTTTACTATTTGTGCCTCTATCTCACCTCTTCTTCTTGCCATATTAAGCAATGTTCCATAAGCAAAACCATCAATAGAAAGACCATTTGAAGCACTAATTAATCTTCGCGCTGCATCTTTTCTTCTCTCTTCCATTCTTGAGTTGTCTATCTCTAATAAAATTCTTTCTTCTGGACTAATTTCACCCATTTCTATTTCAAAATCATCAAAGACCTTGGCAATTCCTCTCGCCATAGGACTGTTAAATTCTTTTCCAAAGACTTCTTCGGCATAAGGAATACATTGTTCAAGAAGATAAGCAACTCTTTCTGTGTGCAAAAGGAGATTGCTTCTATAAAACATTGTCTTTTTTCTATGAAATCTTTTTTCTTTTTCTAAACGAATTAAACGAGTTGTTTGTCTCATAAAGTTTTTTTCGAAACATTAGCTATTTAAAAATGTTTTTATTTCAGTCGATAGCTATAAAAAGAGAAGTATATCCTCAAGTAGCTATGTGCAGTATCATTGGTTTTTTTCAAGAGAAAGAAGCATTTACTAAAATGCAAAAAGGATTAGAAATTATGCAAGAAAGAGGTAGAGATGGCTCTGGATACTACGACGGAAAAGTACAATATTCCTCTTCAGCAAATAAATTGGCCATTTCTAAATCTGAAAATATTATTGGGCACAATCTTCATGCAATTGTCAATACTCTTCCTCAGCCTTTACAGTTTAAAGAAAGAGTACTTGTGTCTAACTGCGAGATCTATAATTGGAAAGAACTTGCAACAGAATATTCAATTGAAGCTAAAAATGATTCTGATCTTTTACTTAAACTTATCTTTAAATTGGGCATACAAAAAACTCTTCCTTTACTTCGAGGAGTCTATGCTTTTGCATATTGGGAAAAGGATACTGTGCATCTTGCACGAGATATTCTTGGAGTCAAACCATTATGGTATCATCATGAAGGCAAAAAACTTTATTTTAGTTCGGAGAAGAAAGCTCTTGGTGAGGCAGAAGAATTGAATCCGCGACAAATATTAAAGTATTCTTTGAAAACAGGAAAAGCAAGCTTTATTGAAAGAAAATTCTTTTCTTTAACTAATAAAACTAAAGGTAATGTTCTTCAGAAACTCCATCTCCAACTTGTTGATGCTGTTCTTACACAAGTGCCTGAAAGAAAATTTGGACTTTTATTTTCTGGTGGTTTAGATTCTTTAGTCCTTGCTAAAATACTTCAAGATCAAGGAAAGGATTTTACTTGTTACACCGCTGCAGCACGAGAAGATAGCCCAGATTTATTGAGTGCGAAAGCTGTTGCAGAAAAATTAAGGTTAAAATTTAAGTATAAAATTATTACAAAGGAAGAAACAAAAGAATATTTAAAAAAAATAGTTCCACTAATTGAAGATAGTAATGTGGTTAAAGTTGGAGTTGCTTTACCATTATTTATTGCGTGCGAGATGGCACAAAAAGATGGAAACAAAGTTATTTTTTCTGGCAGTGGAGCTGATGAAATATTTGGGGGATATCATAGATATAAAGCAGGGGATTTGAAAAAGTTGAATGAAGACTGCTACTCTGATCTATTAAAAATTTATGAGAAAAATTGCTACCGAGATGATGTTATTACTATGCATAATAATTTAGAATTACGTGTACCATTCCTAGATAAAGAACTTGTTGCTTTTGCTTTAAATATTCCACCTGCGATGAAAATAAAGAATGGAGAAGAAAAATATATTCTGAGGCAATTAGCGTTGGATTTAGGAATTCCAAAAGCATTTGCTGAGAGAAAAAAGAAAGCAGCACAATATGGAAGTGGATTTGATCAAGTACTTGAAAAACTTGCAAAAAAAGAGAATAAATCTAAGTCTGCATATCTTGAACAATTCTATCAGAGAAGAAATGTTCGACTAGGAGCATTGATTAGTGGAGGAAAAGATAGTTTGTATGCAGCTTATGTTATGAAAAAACAAAACTATGATCTTTCTTGTGTTATTAGTATTAAAAGTTTAAATCCTGACTCGTACATGTTTCATACGCCTAATATTCACTTAGTCTATTTACAATCTGAGAGTATGGGCATTCCTCTTGTCGTTGTAGAAACAAAAGGTGAGAAAGAAAAAGAATTGAAAGATTTAGAAAAGGCTCTGCAAGAAGCAAAAGAAAAATACAAAATTGAAGGAATTATTTCTGGAGCTATTTTTTCTCAATATCAAAGAGAAAGATTGGAGAAAGTTGCAGATAAAGTAGGATTGAAAGTCTTTTCACCACTGTGGCATATGGATCAAGAACAGGAGATACGACAACTTATACGAGAAGGTTTTGAAGTTATTCTTAGTTCCATTGCTGCTGAAGGATTGGACAAAAGTTGGTTAGGGCGAGTGTTGACAGAGAAGGATGTTGACAAACTAGTTTTGTTGCATAAGAAACATGGCTTAAATATTGCCTTTGAAGGTGGAGAGGCTGAATCACTTGTGCTTTGGTGTCCATTATTTAAGAAAAAAATAAAAATTATTTCTTCTGAAATCATTGAAGAAAAAGTACATACTGCTAGACTTTTTGTCACAAAGGCTGTTCTAAATTAAATTATACACCAGTTTCAAAACGGAACACTTATAAATATTATAGTTATAGAAAAAATCCCATGGTAAAAAAGAGAAAAAATTTTTCAGGGTATACTGCAACCCTCCCACTTGTCGCATTACTTACAACAACTTGTATACCAGAAAGAGATTTTGCTAGGCACATTGATTCAGAAAAAAATTCTATGAATTATGTCTGTCAAATTGATACTTCTTCACATAATGTCTTGCCAGATGATGGTAAAACATTCTCTCTTTCTTTTGATAATGATTCTTGGTCATTGAAAGGATATAAAGACATTATGGACTATGCTCAATCTCTCCACCCAGGAATGAGTGTTACTGTACGTGCGTATGCACATACTCCTCAAGGAATCACAGAAAGTTATGCAAAAAAAAGAATAGAAAGTGTTTCACTTTTTCTTCAAAGAGGAAATGGAGCTTTAGATTTTGTTCCTGAAATTGTCTATGATAGAAAAGCTAATGCACAAAAAATAGTGGAAATTATCCCACAAAAAAGTAGAGTGCATGAGGCTTTGGATAATATGGTTGGAGACTATGATACTGTTCTCGTTGAACATTCTGCAGCAATGCAAAAAGATGGTCTTTGGGCTGCTCTCCAGGCATATGATTTTGCTGGAAAGACTGTTTCTCTTGTTACAGGACTTTCTCCAGATTGTGGAAGGTCATTAAAGGATATTCAAGCTCTAGGAAGATCTGTAATTATTGAAGGACTTTCTTCTTATCTTGATCAAGAACAAGGAAGAACATTAATTATTAGTGCAGGGCTTTCTGAAGATCTTACAGGTATTCTAAAAAAACATCCTTACGTTGCTGTGTTTTCTCCAGAAACATTAGAAGGAGATGGACTTGCAGATGCAGGTGATACAGGAAGAACTAAAAAGTATAGAAATAATTACTAAGATCTATTTTTCCCTTTTTTATTTCTATTCCTTCACTTTTTAACAAAAGTTCTTTTTCTTTCAGTGCTTTCCCAGATCTTTTTCCTTTGAAGCCATGAAGATGTCCTGTACTTGAAATAACACGATGACAAGGAACTTCTGCGTACGGATTCTTTTTTAATGCTTGACCAATGGCTTGATAGGCTTTTGTGTTTAATTTGTTTGCTATTGTTTTGTAGCTTGTTACTTTCCCTTTTGGGATTTGTTTACATAATGCATAGACTTGTTCTGCGAGCATAGAATAAAGAGCCTCTTGGGATACATATATTTTCCCTTCCTAAAGTCTTATAAATAGAAAGAAAATTTATTTTTTTATGGAAGCAGTTGGAAAGATTTATTCTATTTTCCCTTATGGATACTTAGGTGTAAATAACTTTATGGAGCTTGGTCCTAAAATTTGTGGAGCGCTTGAATCAGCCCTTCAAGATGCAGGATTTAAAGTTTGGGTAGCAACTAATCCACCTAAAAGGACTTTTATTTCCTATGGTGGTCTTGATGATCTGAGAGACGTTCAAGGTATCATTGCTATTTCTGAAGGCAGAGTCTATGCAACAGGAAAGGATCTTATTGTTTTTATGAATAGACTTGATCGACAAGAAATAGTTTAGAGATCCAATTCTAAACCAATAGGACAATGATCTGAGCCAATTACTTGGTCTTGAATGAATGCTTGTTTGACTTTTTTGACGAGATCTTTTGTGACATAGAAATAATCAATTCTCCAGCCAACATTTCTTCTTCTAGCTCCTCCTCGTTGAGACCACCAACTATACTGTACTTTTGTTGGATGAAGGTGTCGAAAGGTATCTGTTAATCCTTCTTTCTCAAAAGTATCAAGCCAGTCTCTTTCTATGCGTAAAAATCCTGATTCTTCTTGATTTTCTTTTGGTCGTGCAAGGTCAATTTCATTATGTGCAGTGTTGACATCACCACAGATGATTAATTGTTTCTTTTGTTTTTTACAGAAAGTAAGGAATGCATTGTAAAATTCTAATTTGTACTGCAAACGCTCTTCGCTTGCTTTTCCATTAGGAAAATAAATGTTCATTAAGATAAACTGAGGGTATTCTAGGACTAGGATTCTTCCTTCAGTATCAAATTTTTTATGATCACTAAAGCCTGTGTGCACGGAAAGAGGTTTTTCTTTACTGTAACAGAGCACACCACTATATCCTTTCTTTTCTCCTGAAGAAAAATATGCATGATATCCTGAAATATTTGTTAGCTGTTCACTCAATTGTTCTTTGTGTGCTTTTGTTTCTTGAATGCAAAGAATATCTGGTGATTCTTTTTTTATATAATCTAGAAAGCCTTTCTTTTCTGCAGCACGAATGCCATTCACATTCCAAGAGATGAGTTTCATAGAGATAAGAGAGAACTTTTCCTATTTAATTGTTTCGCAACGATCAATAAGCTTTGAATCCAGCTGTATGTCTATAAAAGACGCGTGCTCCTTTATACTCAGAAACTTTTTCAAAATCTTCAGGGATATTTTCTGTATCTATAAAAATCATAAGACAAAGATCATCGAGATTTTCTCATTCTCGTAAGGAAAAATTTGGATCTATTTTTATTATTTCACTTAACTGTGCATCACCACATCCATGTATAAAAGGATAAAGACTTGCTCCACTTTTTTGTGCAAAGACATACTTTTTAGAGTATTGTTCTACAATTGTCTCTATTTCTTCTAATGTTAAGGCCATATTTTCAAGTCTTTTTTAGAGATTTATATTGCTTTTTGTTCTGCCTCTTTAGCAAAGTACACAGCAGAATCTTTTTATACTCCTTTCTCTTTCTCTTTTCTATGCCTATTGGATTTGGAAATAACAGAGGATCTCCTAAAGTAAAAGAAGATATTGATGGTATTGTAGAATCTTTGGAACTTATGTCAAACCCAGAATTCTTAGCTTCTTATAAAAAAGCAAAAGAACAGGTTAAAAAAAGAAACTTTGTTAGTTGGAATGAGCTATAATATTCTTCCTACAATAGAATTCTCTAAAGACTTCAAGAAAGTTGAGCAAGAATTACAAAAGAGAATAAAGAAGAAAATGGAATAAGTTGCTGTTAACCCAGAAAGATATAAGCATCTCCATTACTCTCTTAAAGGGAGTTGTAGGATACGAATTGGAAAACTGAGAGTTATCTTTTCTTACTCTTCTGTTAAAGAAGAACTGTATCTTGAGACCCTCATTTTTGATCATGATTATCGTTAGAAAGCTTTATATCCCCCTACATATTTTTTCTCTTTATGACAGAAAAAGAAGCTTATCTTCTAGCAGGAAAAATACATTATGAAGTGATTGAAAGGTCAAAGAAGTTGATTAAGTCAGGTGTATCACTATTAGCTATTGCACAAGCGATTGAAAAGGATATTGCTTCCTATCCAGAAGCTTCATTAGCATTCCCTGTGAACCTTCAGTTAAATAATGAAGTTCACTACTCTCCACTTCCTGGAGACATGCGAACTATTAGTAAAGAGGATATTATTAAAGTAGATATAGGTGTACACGTTGAAGGATACATTGCAGACGGTGCATATACTATTGCATTGAATAAAGAGTATCAGGATATGGTTGATTTTACTGAAAAAGTTCTTCGAGAAACTCTTACTGGATTGAAGCCTGGGATGAAAATATCTGAGATCGGAAGAAGACTTGATATGCATATGAAATATTCTAAGTATAAAATTATTAAGAATCTTATGGGGC
>JAUYPF010000065.1 GCA_030697685.1 bacterium
TAAAAATTCTTGTAAAAAATTAGATGAGTTTTATCAGCTCAGATTTTTGAAATGAGAAAAATAAAAAACGCCGAGACCGGGATTTGAACCCGGATATCCTTTCGGAAATAGGATCTTTGCAGGATCATGTTTTCATCTTTATGCTGAGCAATATCAAACATGCGCTTTTTTAGCGATCCTACGCAGTACCAGGTTGTGCCATCGCGGCATATAAAAAAAGGGAATTTTTTAGGTTTAAAAGCTTATTGTTTGCGTTTTAATTCATAGCCTAAAAGAGAAGCAAGTGCTTTGACACTTTTCTCTCCTTCTTAGAATATATATACATATTCCTCCAGCTGCAAAAAGTTTTGTATATTCAAAAGGGACAGCTCCAAGAAGAATGAGAAATGGTAGGAAGAAAAAAAGAGCATTTTTTATTATGTGCTTTTCCCCTTTTACTAGCCCAAATAAAAATACTAGCACCGTGGGAAGAAATTCAAGACTTAGGATGGCTAGTCCCAAATACAAATATATTTCCTTAAGAAAAAAGCCTACTAGTAGTCCTGCAGAAAAAAGAATAACAGAAAGTATGGAAAGTGAAAAAGAACTGTATACAAGATAGGAAAGAATAAGGAGGAGTATTATTTTTTCTGCCCAAAATACATAAGGCTTTGCATCTTTTTGTTCTTCAGGAATATATTTTTTTAAGAGAAAACCAGCAATATAACCAAAAAAAGCAATTAGGGGAACAAGGAATAGCATAGACAGAGAGAGATACATAAGTATTTAAACTTTTCAGGGATCTTATTCATATGGCATTTTTAAGCCTTGCAGAAATCTTTCAACTCATAGTTATTACTTTAGTCTTAGGATATATTTTTTCAGGATTTATTCAAAGGCCAAGAAATGATCCTTTTTCTTTGCAAAGATTTTCTTGGAAAGATCTTTTGTTTGCTGCAAGTATTGCCACGCCTGCAGTTGTACTACATGAGTTTGGCCATAAGTTTGTTGCTCTCGCATTTGGATTTGCTGCAAGCTTTCATATTTTCTGGGCTGGGCTTGTTTTAGGAGTGCTACTCAAAATTATTGGTTCGCCTCTTCTCTTTCTTGCGCCTGCTTATGTTTCTATCCCTGCTGGAGCAAGTGCTTTACAAAGTACATTTATTGCATTTGCAGGGCCTGGAATGAATTTACTTCTTTGGGGGATAAGTGCATTGGTAGTAAAATATAAGAAAAACATGTCTGAACAAGAATTATTTGGCTGGGCAATTTCCAAAAAACTCAATTTCTTTTTGTTTTGGTTTAATTTGATTCCCATTCCCCCCTTAGATGGATGGACAGTACTTCAAGGAATTATTAGGATGTTTTGATTAGATCTTCTAATGCAGCATTGATATATTGCCTGCCCCATGAAAGAAGTAATAAGGCACTGATATATGAATCAACATTATGTAATTCATAACAAAAAAGCTGGGGATGTTGGTCATCATCTTCTATTCTATACAAACGCATTTTTTCCTGAGAGAAATGTACTGTATGTTTATATACCCCTATTGGACTGCTCATATTATTGAAGTATAGAGAACCACCAGAATTTCTGCCTATAGAGAATGCATGTGCAAAACCTGTTTCTGTGGTGAACCATGTTACATTTCCTCCTGGGATAGGATGTGCATCTATTTTATAGCCATCTCTTAAACATGCCGTTTCTGTGAAAATATATCTTTGTGCAAGTTTTGTTTCTTCTCCTTCAGCTAATTGTACTTTTCCTAAACGCCGCTTCCATTCTTTCAGAGCTTCTGGAAATACTTCTGGAGCAAGATCTCTACTTAAAGAAATATTTTTTTTGAGGAGCACTGGTGGAATTGGGAGATGCAGAATAAATCCTTCATTGTTGGGATTTCTTCGAAACACATCGAGTTCTTCTTCAGTGGTAATATATTCTGTTAAAGACATAGAAAAAAAACAGATTTTTTTGTTTAAATATATAATGAAGCTATAATTTCTTTTTAAGAACTTTCTTTAACACTTTTTTGAGAAATTTTTTATGAGTTGGAATTTTTTTTGGTGATTCTTTCTTTTCAACTTTCCTAACAGCAATAACTTGCTTTACGGCAGGTTTTTTCTTCACAGCAATCTTGTTTGCTTCTTTTTTCTCAACAATTTTCTTTTCTCTTGCTTTTTTCTGAGATGTTTTCTTTGTTTTCTCTTCTTCTTGTTCTTTTAATTCTTGTTCTAAATTAACAATCATCTTTTGAATATTTGAAATAGTTTTTTTATTATCCTGCTCTTTCATCAAAGTTCCGCATTCTTGACAACGAAATTCATGCTCCATTGCAGCTTCCATTTGTAGACGCATGCAAGCCATTGGGCATACATAAAACATTCCTTCTGATTCTCTTGGTAATCTAGATTTTAAATCTTCTAACTGTTTTTGTTTAACTTTTAACAAGACTCCCTCTACACTCTTTTTGTTTAAGCTCCAATAATAAATATACCAACCTTTTTTCTTATCTTTTTTTCGATTAGAATCAACAAGGTTTTGCTCGTTTAAACGATACAGCATATTCCTTACTTGATTTACTGTAACGTTAAGCATCTCTGCAATTTTAAACTCAGAAATATTACTTTTAACCCAAAGAATGCGTATCAAAGGAAGAACATCTTCACCAACTAAAGTTATTACAAGTTCTTCAAGGGATTTGAGAGTTATCTTCATAGAAGTAGTTTTCTATTGAAGTTTCTAAATATATAAATGTTTTGGTTGTATATTTGCTCTTTTTTCTTCTTTTCTCGAGAGACTAAAGCTTTTTGTAACTTTTCAAAAGTTGTAAGAAAGCTTTTTAAAGAATCTTTCGTTAGGACTTTTCAGATACTAATCTTGGAGGTGTATCATACAATGGGGTTATTTGGATTTAAGAAAAAAGAGGAAAATTCTGATCTTCCACCGTTACAATTCCCTGAATTACCTAAGTCTGTGCCTAGTTTTGAGCCACAAGGGAGTTTTGGAGGAGATGCAGAAAAAATCAAAAATGCTGTTTTTATGCCTTTACCATCTTTAGGTTCTTCTTCTATTGATTCATTAGGGGGAGAAAAACCACTTTTTGTTAAAGTAGAAAAATATCGTGATGTCGTAGAAACACTGAAAAAACTGAAAGCTCGACTTAATGATGCAGATTCTGTTCTTAGTAAACTTGGACAATTGCGAGAAGAAGAAGACAGGGAATTAGCAGCATGGCAAAGTGATTTGGAAAGAATACGAGGACAATTATTGGATATTGATCGAAAATTGTTTGAATAAAAATGAAAAAGAGACCTGAAGAAAGTGTGCATGTTTGTTTACAAATGCCTGTGGATAAGCGAAGGCTAATATTACAGACTACTATAGATACTATGCAGCTTATGAAGGGCTATGAAAACCTTGTTCGTATTCGCCATGAAAAAGATCAGCATTATGCAGAGTTTGGAAGAGTTCTTAGTGTGATTAATAAACTGGTGAAAGAAGTGCGTGTACGAGAACTTCCTTTAGATTCTGAAGATATGAGGCATGTGCGTAAAGTCAAGAATGAAAGTGTGATGGCGCCTGTTGTCAAGAAAGTAGAAAAAGTTCTTCAGGCTAAAGAAAAGAAAAAGGAAGTTGAAGAAAAGAAGCCTACTTTTGATAGACAAATAGAAGATTTGCAAAGAAAACTGCAAAATCTTTAATTTATTCTATTTTTAGAAAAATTTACTTCTCATTAATTTCAAAAAATTTATAAGTGAAAAATAATCTAGAGATAAGACAATTCACGATTTTTCTTCTTCCCATACCTAAATGCCGCTCATTTAAATATAAGGAATTACTCTACAAGCTTGCTGGATTCCTGGTGGGCATCACTTTAGAAAGTTTTAAAAATAGACACTTCTTTTTTTAAATTCTATTTTGGAGGATTTACAATGGAAGTACAAAAATATGTAGGAAAGGGGAGTAATATTTCAGATGCAAAACAAAATTTATTTGATCTTGTTCGAG
>JAUYPF010000002.1 GCA_030697685.1 bacterium
CGGTCAAACGGGCTAGAAGAATAACATTGTGATGCTATTCTGGTCATGCTTAGGGCCGTAAGGTAAGAAACCTAGTAGCTTAGTGCTTACGCAGGTTCAAATCCTGTCCCGCGCATCCTATTCTCCAAGGGTGTAAGCGTAGAACTCTAATATTTCATTTTTCTCTCGTATTCCTTGTGATTAAACCATTCAAGAATTGCAGAAATAAGCTCCACCTCGTTCTCTGCCGTTACAGTATAAAGGAGTCTCCAGCCATTGGGAAGATCATATTTCCAGAGGTTTGTAATTCCAAACTTTGTGACATACTCCTTGGGAAAAAGTCTCTTAGGAACTTGAATTCCTGAGAATGCATTCACTCTAAGATCTTTTATTGCACGTACAATTCCTTTCTTAATAGGATCATCTTCTCTCAATTCATTAAAGTTCTTTTCTAGTTCATCAGAAATAAACACTACTACAGAAGGCTTAATCAAACTTTGATCTCCTTTCTGCTACGAAGTTTCATTGCAAGTGTTGGGTTCCAGATATATGCAATGTGTTCCTCCCTATCTGATGCTATTTTATTAATACTTTCAAGATATTCTAGAATCACGAGAAAGGTTTGCCACATGACTTTTTTAGGGAGAGACTTCCAAAGCTGGGTTTTTGTATACTCTCCACTATGTTCTTCAATTATTTTTTCTACCATCATAACTGTGTCTAAAGTAGGTGATCGTGCAAAAGGATTTTCTTCTTTTCTTTTGATTTGTACAGTTTGTGCCATAGAAAGAGAGTATATCTATTGATATATAAGCCTTTTTGTTTTTCAAAGGTAAGCCTGGCCATTTTATGTTCAGAAACCTTTATCAAAGTAAGTAACTCTACAAAATGGTTACTATGGAAGCTATGACCTTAACAATTCTCTTTTTTTCGCTCTATCTTGCTGTGATTCTCATTATTAGCATTATCTCAGCCCACAAAGAAAGCGAAGAGGATTTTATGATCGCAGGAAGAAAAGTTGAAGGAGTACAAGCTGCTGCTACAATGAGTGCTGGTTTTTTTGATGGAGCTACACTTTCCATCTATGTTGCTTATCTCTATCTTTACGGATTTTCCGCAATCTGGCTTTTTGTCGGAATTGCATTAGGTTTCTTATTTGTAAGAAAATATGCCCATAAAATCAAACAAAAAGCAGATGAGTTACATGTGTATTCCATGCCAGAATACTTTTTTAAAATATTGGGGAAGAGGAACGGCCTTATGTTTTCTTTTTTTCTAGTATTGCAGTTTTTTCTTTTGCTCATTGTTAATCTAATCATTAGTGGGAAGATTTTATCAGTTATTTTTCCCATTCCTTATTTTTTAGCGGTTATAATTAGTGGAACAATTATTCTTACGTATCTTTTATTAGCCGGCTTTAAAGCGGTTGTACGCACAGATTTTTTTCAAATGATAATCATGTTTGTTATGAGTTTATCAGTAGGAATCTTTCTTTTTGGTAAGAACAACATTCCATTTTCAGAGTTTAATCTTGGCACAATGGGTGCAGGGAATATAATTGGCTTTTTAGTCCTTGCAGGATTTGGTATTATGGTTGCCCCAGATTTATGGCAAAGAATTTTTGCAACAAAGGATGAAAAGAACTTAAAACGAGGGCTTAGTTATTCTGCTGTTATTCTCCTAGTTCTTGGTGTCGTTATTAGTATTGTTGGTCTTGCTACAAAACAGCTTTTCCCAAACATCCTTCCTGAAGATGCTTTAGTTACGGGTTTCTCACAATTACTTCCATTTGGACTAAAAGAATTGGGGATGGTTTTGCTCTACGCAGTTGCCTTATCCTCTTCAGATACAGTAACCTTTGTAGTTTCCTCCATTTTTACCAGAGATCTTAAAAATTATACTAAGAAATATAAAGAGGAATCCATGAAGAAATTAACGAGGTTTTTTATGGTTTTATTTGTTGTATTAGCCATAGTTATTAGTATTTTCTACCAAAATATCTTAAATTTGGGTTTTTCTTTGGCAAGTTTAAATCTCGCTCTTTTTCCTATAGTTTTTGGGTCGCTTTATTGGAAACTAAAAGAGAAAGCCGTTTTTTGGAGTCTTGTCTTAGGGTTTATTAGTATTGTAACTCTCTTCTTGCTAGATGCATTAAACCCACAAAATGCAATTCTCTCTTTACCTGTTGTTTTGATATCTTTGATTATTTTTCAGAAATTATTTAAGAAAGAAGTAACGAAAACCATTTAAGTTCCAACACTTTAGAGAGCTTATTCACAAGAAGTAAACCTATGTAACGCTTCTACCCTTCAGGGCTGATGCATGTCCCGCGCATCCTACTTCTATTCTATAAAAAAGAAAGTTTATAATCTAAAACACTTCCTACCTTTCTATGCCTTATCGAGTTATTGCCACCCAAACCTACAAGGATGAAAAAAAGAAATGGGACAAAGCAGATCAAATTGCTGCTGAAAAGATTGAAAAGAAGTTAGCAGAAAATCCCAATGTTGGAGATCAATGTCAATATAAATTTTTACGAGAAAAACGAGTTGGAGGACAAAGAATTTACTTCCTTGTTTATGATGATTTAGACTTAGTTTTATTGGTTGCAACAAGTGGAAAAAAGAACCAGCAAGAGACTATTAATCATATTATAGAACAATTTGATGAATTCAAAGAATTAGCACAAGAAATTGCTAAGCAACTCGCTCCCAGCGACCCTTTTTAAGGTCTTCCAAACTAGAAGCAAACTGCCTGATCAAATCAAAATCCAGTTTTTCTAACTTCTTGAGGTGCGTGTATTCCTCTTCAGAAATGGTTACTGTTTTCATAGATAATAATAGACTTTACACTTATTTAAGACTTACGGATACATTCATGCTGTGTAATCAAATGACATATGTCACCAGATTACACAAATGATTTTGAGGCAAAAATATAAATACTCAGTAAATACCCAAACGATTATGAAAGATCTGCATAAAAAATGGCCACATAGATGGCTTACGCCTAAAGCAGAACCGAGAAAGTCTTCGATACATAGATTTGGGGTTTTTGCAAAAGAAGATATTCAAAAAAGTGAGCCTATCAATGTTTTTGGTGGTATTGCAGTTCCAAAGACAGAAATAGAAGAGTATAGGAAACTCATAAGCCATGCAGGTGTGCAAGTAAGTGATGATTTCTTCATTGTTCCTTCAAGTAATAAAGAGACAAAAGAGCAAGGAATCTTTAATCATTCGTGTGAACCAAATGTTGGTTTTAATTCTAGTGTAACTATGGTTGCAATAAGGAACATAAAGGTAGGAGAAGAGTTAGTTATGAATTATGCTTTTATGGAGACATATTTTGAGCCATTTGGTTGTAATTGTGGATCTTCAGAATGCAGAAAAGTGATTGATTCTCATACCTGGAAAGATACTGAGTTTCAAAAGAAATATGCAAAATATTATTCTCCATACTTACGTGACAAGCTATAATTCGAAAAAAGAAAAAATTTATTCTTCATATGGTCTAAAGAATTGTTCAGTTACAATCTCTAAAGGAACAGATGTGGACTGACCAGGCTGATAGCCATTTTTAATATATACTTTAATCAAAGTATTCCCCCTATATTTTTCCACGACGTCCCAGTGACCATCTCGATCTCCATCACGAAGAAGACTATAGTTCCATACATCCCCATTTAAAAGAGGTGTTTCTGGATGCAAAATGATTTCTTCATTATCAGCTATTCTTCTTCCACCTATAACGTTCTTTTCCTTTTCAGATAAGGAACAACCTAAAGATAGGATGCTCAATAGGCTTACTCCCAATAAACTTTTTCGTATTGTCATTTTTTGTACCTCCGTACGATAAGAATAACTATCAAGGAGAGCTATTTAAGTCTAAAGTTCCCCCTAGGGGAACAATAAGAAAGAGATATAAACTAGTAAGGATCTTATGAGAATATGAAACCAGAGACACTTCAAAAAATAGGACTTACCCCTGGAGAAAGTAAAATCTATATCGCTTTACTAGGTTTAGGGCAATCTACGACCGGTCCTATTGTGACAAAATCTGGAGTAACAACATCAAAATCCTATAAGATCCTTGCACGCTTAGAAGAGAAGGGGCTTGTAAGTCACGTATACAAAAATAAAGTCAAACATTTCAAGGCAGCATCTCCAGAGAAAGTCTTAGATATGGTTACAGACCAATTTAACGAAGTAAAAAAAAGAAGAACAGAGATAGAAAAACTCATTCCTCAGCTTGTTGCCTATCAAAAACAAGTAGAAGAAGAACATGAAGCAGAGATTTATTATGGGTATGCTGGGCTAGTCACCTTATTTGATCAACAGCTTCGTGAGTTGGAAAAGGGTGAAAGTCATTATGTTATTGGGATTACCCATTTTGAAGATTATGGAAAAGATGTTGCAGAATATTTTAGAATACTTCAAGTAAGAAGGGACAAAAAAGGTATAGTTAGTAACTTTTTGCTTGGAGAAAATGCAAGAGGATCTTTTGGCTATATGAAAAAATCAAGGTTTTCAAATTTACGTTACCTCCCCTATGCGTCTCTAGTAGCCATAAATGTCCATAAAAATACTACTATCATTGGAGTTTTTATTGGAAAGCCTATCCTCTTTAAGATTAAGAGTCAGTTAGTTGCAGATAATTTTATTCATTATTTTAAGCTACTATGGAAACAAGCAAAAAAATAACGAAAGCATATAAATCCCTTTCACTCATCATATATAAAATTAGGTAATACCAAGAAAGTTGACGCTTCTCAGTCGAACGATGTTGCATGTCCTGCTCATCATTCTAATAAAGCTTACCCTTACAAAAAACAAAAGTATTAAATATTAGGGAATATGTAAGGGTAAGATGCATATTGTAAAAAGAAAGAAAGGACAACAAGAATATTTTTATCTTCAAATTTCTCAGAGAAAAAAAGGAAAAGTCATAAACAAAGAAGTATATTTAGGAAAAACTATGCCAAAAAATATAGAAAAAATAAAAGAGAGCCTAGAACAAGAACAAAAAAAAGAACTCTATCAGAAATTAGAACAAATAAAAGAGAATTTTCAAAGCGAATGGAAAAAATTTCCAAAATCAATACAAGAAAAAGAATTAGAACAAATTGCAGTTACTTTCACATATAATACAAACGCTATAGAAGGTTCCACAATCACATTAGAAGAAACAAGAGAAATCATTGAAGAGCAAATTGCACCACATAAATCACTAAAAGACATCAAAGAAACAGAAGCACATGCAAAAGTATTCCTTACCATGCTGAAAAAAAAGAAAACGATTACCAATGAAATAATTTTAGAATGGCATAAAAAAATATTTGGAGAAACAAAAGAAGACATAGCAGGAAAATATAGAGACTATCTCGTACGAGTAGGCAGCTATAGAGCACCTGACTGGCAAGAAATAAAAGTATTAATGAATGAGCTTATAAAGAATATCAGCCAAAAAAAAGGAAATCCAGTAGAGCATGCAGCAAGAGTCCATTATCAATTTGAAAAGATACATCCTTTCGGAGATGGCAATGGCAGAATAGGAAGACTTCTCATCAACCACATCCTTTGGCACAATTCCTATCCTATGCTCATTATTGAATATAAAAAACGAAAATCCTACTATAAAGCTTTAACAAAAGACGAAGAAAGCTTTGTCAAATATTTCCTCCGAAGATATCTCACAGTGCATAAAAAAAGATCTATTTCTTAACCTCCTTCCCAACCTAAAGGTCGGTCGCTCACTTAAAATACCCAGAACTATTCTACAAGCTCGCTGAATTTCTGACGAGCATCACTTAACCTTATTTATAAAGGGAATTCAGAAACTCAAGTTCTATAGAAAGGCTTATAAAAAGAGATTTTTCCATTATAAACATGAAAGAAATAGAAATCATACCTTCAAGCATAACATCAAACTGGAGAGAATATTTTCAAACAGTAAAAGATGATACTGTACTCTATGCTCCAGGGATAGGTCCTTGTATTGCTGGTTTATTTTATAGAAAGGGACATCTGGGATTAGGACACTTTGATCCTATGATGGACTCTGTTTTAGAAGACATTTCTCATATAGTAAAAAAAGAAATGGAAAAAGAGGGAACAGGAAATATTGGCTGTAGACTTTTCACAGGTGTAAGTTTTGCAGCAAGAGAAGAATTTCAAAGAGATAAAGGTATAGCAATGTATCATAGATATATAAGAGAAATAAATAATCTGGGCTTTAATTTCAATGAGAGAGGATCTCGAACATACATATTAGCAAATAATGGCCCAGCACTATTAATAGGAAAAATTCAAGCAAAATTAACAGGAAAAGATTTAGAAAAAGTTGAAGTAAGAATAGAATATATGAGAAGAGACCAGAAAGAAACAGTGGAAGAATTTGAAATTGATATAGAAAATGATCAAACTAGAGTTATCCAGGCATTCACAGAAGAAAAATTATACTAAAGAACCTTCTTCACCACTTCTTTCACAGAAAGCATTTCTTCTTTCCCAGAGTTCATATCTTTTAACTTTACCTTCTTTTTCTTCAATTCATCTTCACCGACAAGAAGCACATACGGAATTTTATAGGCATTTGCAAAGTCCAAACCTTTAGACACACTCTTCGCTGCAAAATAAACATCAGTCGCTACACCTTTCTCTCTCAATTCAATAACCACAGGCCACACTTTGTCCAAAGAAATCCCAATAGGAATTACAAATACTTTCACAACACTTTTCACACTTTGCTTTCTCTTCTCAGCAAC
>JAUYPF010000015.1 GCA_030697685.1 bacterium
GAAATATCCTTTTTCATCCAATTTTCCAATATAAGGTCTTCTTTTTCCTGTTGCATCTTTTTGGAATGCTACTGGGCATTGTGCTATATCATAAACTTCAGAATAGTCATGGTCTCCGAATTGCTCCATAATTTTTTTTCCTACTTCTGAGTCTGGATTTTCAAATCTTTCTTTATCTTTTTTATTCAGGGGGTTTGTCCCTAGTGAATCGGTAGGTACAAAAGAGCCATCTTCAGATATGATAAAGTATGGAGCTGCAGGTACTGCTTGTACTATTGGTATAAGAATTATGAGAATAGCTATTAGAACAATTCCTCTTTTCATTTGATTTGTTTAAGGTTATAGAGCATTTAAAGTTTTCTGTAGGTTATTTTCATTAAGATTTTTAGAAAAATTTATAAGCTTCTTTGCTTTTCTGGTTTTCATGGCTCTAGATACACACTTGGATCTTTCTTCTCCTGAAATTTTAGAAGGTCTACAGAAAAGTTTGGAAGAATGGGCTGTTGTAATAAAGGTTTGTAAAGAAAAGGATCATCCGAATGCTCTGAAAGGGATGATGACTTATTTTCGTGGAAGCCTATCTGTTTCTATGGATTGTCCTGATTGTCATTTGCCTTATCAGCGCTCTGCAACATTTGAGGAATATAGGGATTTTCAAAGAGATATGCATATTCCTATGACTCTTTAAGAAAAAGTTTATTTCTACCTTCGGATATGACTTCTTCTCCACCTGTTGTGATTGCTCAAGTCTTGGACAAAATGACTTGCCACGAGAAGCTGTATAAGTAGCAAATTTGACCATATGAACACACGGACACGTTGGCATGGTGTGCGCGAAGCGTTTATAAATGTTTTTTGCTTTTATTTATTAATGAAGAATTCTGGGCAATTTCAAAAGGGTAGTATACCTTGGAATAAGAATCCTGTTTTAAAGAGTTGCCTTGCTTGTGAAAAAACATTTTATGTTTCTCAAAGTAGAAATAATGATGGTAGAGGTAAGTTTTGTTGTTTTTATTGTAAAAAGAACTATAAATATAAATTAGCACAGGAGTTTGTTTTGAATAAAGGTCTTGCTGAATTAATTGGAATAATTATTGGGGATGGTTGTATTAGTAAAGTCTATGATAGAGATGATTATAGAATTCAAATTTCTGGAAACCCTATAGAGGATAAAGAATATTATGATAGTTATCTTCCTTCTTTAATCTCTAGTTTTTTAGGGATTAAAACAAAACCTTATTTAGGTCAAAATGGAGCTTATATAATTCAATTTCAGTCTGAGCCATTTAGAATTTTCCTTCATAAATTAGGAATTATTTCACCTAAAGCAAAAATCGTTTCTATCCCTCAGATAATAAAAAAAGATCAGGATTTATTGTTAGCCTGTATTAAAGGTATTGCAGATTCAGATTTTACTTTAATTTTTAAAGCTAGAAAAAAAGGTGGACTACATTACTATCCTCGTATTTGTGCTCAATTTGCATCTAAAAATTTAGTTCAAGATTTAGAACAGGAACTTAGAGCTTTAGGTTTTACACTCAATTGTAAATATGATTATCTTCGAATAGATCCTAGAGGCTTTAATTATATAACAAACTTTATAAATTTAGATGGACCTCATAACTTAGAAAGATGGTTTACACTAATTGGTTTTTCAAATTCAAGAATTCTTACTCGTTATTATGTCTGGAAGAAATATGGTTATTTAGAACCCAAGTCTACAATTGTAGAGCGGAAACGTCTTTTGGGGTAGTGAGGGGCGTGATCTAGTATGGGTACTATTTTAATTTTTTGTGCTCATTCGTAGTTCTGATGATGAGGCTATAGGAATGGGTGGAACTATTGCAAAATATGTTGCAGAAGGAAAAAAAGTTGTAAAAGTTGTTTTCTCTCATGGGGAAAAAAGTATTCCTCATTTACAAGAGGCAGTTGTGAAGAAAGCACGATTTCAAGAAACGGATAAAGCTAGTATATATATTGGAATTTCTTCTTGTAAAAATTTAGGTTTACGAGACACACGCTTACGAAGTGATGTACAAAAACCTTTTGTGATAAGAAGACTCAGAGAAATGATTATGCTTATTCGCCCAGAGAAGATTTATGTGCCTTCTGCTTTGGATCCACACCCAGATCATCAAGCTGTGAATAAAATTGTTTTCCAAGTTGTAAAATCTTTGAAAAGACATTATCCTTTATATGCTTATGAAGTTTGGAATGTTGTTCGTGAAACACATCCTCAAGTATATGTCGATATTAGCCCTTATATTAAAATTAAAATGGTATATATCAAAATGTTTAAAAGCCAGTGGGTTTATATGTTATCTTTGTATCTTCCTACTTTATTTCGCTCCTTTTATTATGGAAGAAAAAATAATTGCCAATATGCTGAGAGGTTTTACAAACTCAAATGAAAATTTTATTTGTTGTTTCAGGAATTGGTTATGGTGATGCAACTCGTGAGCATGCAAATATTCTTGCGCTGAAAAAAAAATATCCTAAAGCAAGTATTATGATTGCTGGCTATGATAATTCTTATGATTATTTTCAAAAGAAATATCCTACAATTAAAATTAGAGGCTATAAACTTCCTGGAAAGTCTATGAAAATTAATGTATGGAGTTTTGGATTGAGAAATTTATTGCTTCCAGCATTTTGGTTTTTGGGAACTTTGAAAGTACGTTTGCAAGCATTTAATTTTATTCCAGATATTGTTGTTAGTGATTTCGAACCAATAGGAATTTCTCTTGCTCGTGTTCTTAGAAAAAAATGTATTGTTGTTTTTGGTTTTGATCCTCTTCTCTATAAAGAGTATGCAAAAACTCATGCTGTTAATTATAAAATGAAAATTGAAGCAGCATATTTTGAACGTGTCTATAATGAAGCTGATCTTGTTTTGATTCCTACGTTTAAGAAAAATCCGGAAAAACATCTTATTTATACCTATATTGATCCTGTTATTCGTGAGACTCCAGAACAATTGCCTTCTGAGCTTGTGCTGATGAAACAATTGCATCTGAAGAAAAAACCTTTTGTTGTGATGCTTGGTGGATCAGAATTTGGCACTAAACTTGCTGTTCATATCAATAAGATTGCTTGTGCTTTTCCTAAGGAATCATTTCTTATTTTTGGAGGGGATTTGCGTTTGAAATTTGCAAAAAATGTTAGTTATATTAAATATACTCCTGATTTTCTTAAATATTTGAAAGTTTCTAAAGGGGTGATTACTCTTGCTGGGCAGAAAACACTCACTGAGGCGCTTGTTTTTAAGAAGCCTATTCTTTGTTTTCCTATTCAAGACCATATTGAACAAATATTGAATGCCTATGCTTTGCAGGATTTTATTCTAGTTAGCCATACAAGTTCTTTGAAAGGAGTACATTTTGCTTTAGGAGAATTTATTCGTGATCTTGATTTCTATCAGAAAAAAATCCAGAAAAGAACTTTTCATGCACATGGTTCTGAAGAATTTGTTCGTCTCTTAGAACTTACCTTAGAGAAATAGGAGTAAAATCTCTTTTTGGTTCTTGTCTTTTTCTACTTCTGAGTATCTCTATAACTAGAGGTATTATAGATGCTATAATAATGATGATGATGACGATAGAGAAATTTTCTCGGACTATAGGGATTGTTCCAAAAAAATAGCCACTGAATGTAAATAAAGCTACCCAAAGAATTGCACCTATAACATTGAATTTGAGAAATTGCCAATAATTCATTTTTCCTATACCTGCGATAAATGGAGCGAAGGTTCGTATAATAGGAACAAAACGTGCGAGAACAATTGTTTTTTTTCCATATTTTGTATAAAAATTGTTTGTTCGTTCTAAATATTCACGTTTTAAGATACGAGCATTTTCTTTTTTGAATACTTTTGGGCCTAGATAATAACCAATTGCATAGTTTACTGTGTCACCCAAAATTGCTGCTGTGGTGAGTACTATGAAAAGTATCCAAATATTTAGTGCTCCAATTGCTGCGAATGAACCTGTTGCGAAAAGCAATGAATCTCCTGGTAAAAATGGTGTTAGTACAATGCCTGTTTCTAAGAAAACAATAAGAAAGAGAAAAACATAGGTTAAACTATCATATGTTTGGATAATTGTGCTGAGATATTTGTCAATATGGAGGATAAAGCTGATGAGTTCTGTGATTGGGATCATTTTTAGTATTATTTCCTTTTTCTTAATAAAATCTTCTCTTTAATTAATCTTAATTCCTTCCTTATCAAAGTTATTCTTTAGTTCTTTTATTAATTCATGAGAGACTTCCATTTTATCTTTGTGTTCTTTTACTTTTATGTATACTCGAAAAGAAATACTTGTATCTTTCATCTGAAGGAATCGTAGTTCTGGTTCACTTTTACTTATTGTTTTCATTTGTTTTTGCACGTTTTTTGCACTTAGTAGAATTATTTCTTCTGCTTTTTTGAGATTTGTACTTGTGCTTATACTTCCATTTATCACTGCAATAGTCTCTTCAAGTTTTGTTGCAGATAAAGAAGTAAAATTTGTGATCATAGTTTCTGCGATTTGTTTATTTGGAATAATTATAATGGTGTTCTCTAGAGTTCTTATTCGTGTTGCACGCCAACCTATATCAATAACATAACCTGCAGCTTCAGGGGTAATTTGAATAAAATCCCCAATTTGAATTGGCTTATCTGAGATAATATGAAAGCCTGCAAAAAGATTTGAAAGTGTTCCTTGCAATGCAAGACCTACTGCAAGACCAGTTACTCCTAATGTTGCTAAAAGGGGGCTTGTTTGTACACCAAAATTATCTAAAATAATCACTCCTGCAATAAGAAAAAGAATGATTGTTATTCCTTTATCAATCAATTGTGGAACTTTTTCAATTTGTTTTTGTTTTTTTAACCAGGATCTTAAAAGAACTCTTATACTATTTGAAAGAAGTAGTGCTGTTACTAATACAAAAGCAATATAAAAAATATTATCTAACCAATAAATTGCTGTTTCGTCGAGAAAAGTTAGTGATTTTAGTGCAAAGTGTAAACCAGATACTATTGCAAGCATATACATTGGTTTTACTGCAACAGAAAGAAGTTTGAGATAAACTATTTCTTTTGTTTCTTTTGTTCTTCTTCGTAAATATTTTCTGAGAAAAAAATGTACAATATTTGCTAGTAAAATAGAACCAGCAAAAATAAATAAAAATCGAAGGTAGTCATTTGTAACGATTGTTTCTAGTACATCCATATTTTGGCTTTTTTTTTCGTCTATAAAAAGCTTATGCTATTTCTAGGCTTGTATAAAGCCATTCTTCTCCACGCTGAGAAATTGCTTCTAAACTAAAAAAGACTAAGGTTTCTACACCTTCTTTTCTTAAGAATTGAATGTCTTTTTTCATTTGTTTTGGAGAGCGATAGATTGGTTCATTTCCAAAAATTCCTTTTCCTATTAAGCCAACTGCAATATATGCCTCTTTATGATAAGGAAGGAAATGCCTTTTGAAATAATGCTTATATAATTTTTTGAAGCCAAATGGAATGAAAGTAGAGTAAAACATGTAACTATATTTGAGATTATTCTCTTTTAACCAGCCCCATTGTTTGAGAATATTATTTTGTAAAGGGAATGTAGAAAGAATAATGTCTGTATCACGCATAAGAGATTTTATTTTTCTTCGTAAATATTCTGTATTCTCTGGCTCTTGTGTAATATGTTTTCCTAGCCATGTCATGCCTGTAAGAAAATGATATTTCTTTGGTATGGGTGGTTCAATGTCTATTTTTATTTTTAAGCCGCGATATTGATTAAGTTGATCGATTGCTTCTTTTGTGCAAAAACCTGAGAACCAATAGCCTTCAGATTTTGGGAGTGTTGGCCATGCATTAACTTCAATGTTTTCATTTATTTTTTTTATTTTCTTTTTCCATAAATCATAGTTTGCTCTTGATGTGCATGCAAGATATACTATTATCTTTTCATGTTTTAACCAATCAGAAATTTTTTTCCAGTTGCATTTTTCTGGAAATTCACACCAATACACTCTTTTCATTTCTCGAGAGTGAAGTGTTAAGTATTTATAAAGTTAATTGAAATATTTTCGGAAATCTTCCGGTTTTTTATCAGAAGTCTTTATTAAAAAATAAAAGACCAAATGTCTTATGGTTCATATATTAGAAATACGATCCCGTGATGGAAAGAATATACGCTTGACACAAAAACAATGGCTGCATATTGTTTATCGGCACCCGGAAATAAGTCCTATGCTTTTTGTGTTTGAGTCTACTTTAATGCATCCACACTATGTCCATATACAAGAAGATGGGCTTAGAAAATACTATAGATTTTTAAAGAAAGAAAAGCTCTATATTATGATTGCAGTAAGGATTTGTAATGGTGATGGTTTTATCATTACATGCTATTTTACAAAAGGAATTGACTATGAAAAAAATGACCTTTGACTATGATGAGGAAGCTGATGTTCTCTATGTTTCCTTTGGAAAACCTCAAAAAGCAATAACTGAGGAGAAAGGAAATGTTGCTATTCGGAGAAGTGAAAAAACTGGAGAAGTTGTTGGAGTAACTATTTTAGATTTCTTGAGAGATGCAAAGAAAAAACCTAAAAAGATTGAAATTGCTGTTTAAGAATTTTTTTCTTTAGTATAGTTTTGGATTTTGTTCTTCAGAATACATGAGTACGCGATTGATTAATCTTTGTTCTAAGGAGGTGTCGCTTTGTACATGAATGTTTCCTTTGTTTGTAGAAAAGGCCGTAAAATTTATCCCATTAAATTTATGCTTTGGTACGTAATGAAAAGGACCTGAATATTTTGGAGAAAATATGGGAAACTGCTGTATCCAGTCCCATGGTAAACACCAGACTTCTCTTTTTGTTACAAGTGGCTCTAGTTTGTCTCTTTCTCTTACTTCTGAAACAGATTTTGAAAAGGTGTAAAACATAAATGCCCAATAGTAGTCTTTTTCTCCGTATGCCTTTGGGAAATTATGTACTTGGTCTGCGTTTACTGCAAAATTTTTTGGATAGCCTTTTTTTAGTAGTTTTGATTTGAGTTCTATTCCAAAGAAATCATTTAGAAAATCTATACCATTATGACCTGTTTGGGATATAGCAATAGTTTCACCTAACCATTTTCTGTGGCATTGTTCTATCTTTGTTGTGAATTTTCTGTCTTGCATAGATGCTTCTTTCTGATGGGCTTTAAATGTATAGTTGTTTTTAGAAATCGACATATACTTATTTATATTTTTTGTAAAACTCTTCTCTTGTTATTCGAATTTCGTTGAGTATTCCTTTGAGTAAGCCTCTTTTGATATCCTTATTGTTGTGTATAGGGACTACTGTTGTTCTACCATCATGATGTCTATAGAATCTATGGCTTCCTTTTTGTCTGATGAGTTGAAAACCTTATTTTTCTAGAAATCGGCATATTTCTTTTGAAGATAATAAGGGGAGTTTCATTATATTGTAATCTCTTGTATACCTACAAATGTAATATTACCTTCATTTATCTTTGTTTTTTCTTTTTGTTCTACTTCTAAACAAAGTTCAATGGCTTCCTTTATGTTTTTCATGAGTTCATCAAGTGTATCCCCTTGACTAAGACAGCCTTGTATTTCAGGAACTTTTCCAATGTATCCTCCATCTTCATCTTGTTCTATAAGTACATGAAATTTTCTTGCCATTTTAGGATTATTTATGTTCTTTTGTGTTTATTAATATTATAGTAGATTCTTTTTTCTTTATTGTGAAAGCGCCAGAGGAGGGATTTGAACCCTCGGCCTAAGCATTAGGAGTGCTTCGCTCTATCCAAGCTGAGCTACTCTGGCTTAGGATTGTAGACAAAGAAAGTGCTTTTAAAGCTTGTTACTAGAATTGAATAAACTTTATATACATCTGGAATGGTTTGTCTTTTATGAAAGCAGTACAAGTTTCTTCTACTGAAGATAAATTATTGCATACTTTTTCAAAGTTGCCAAAGCCTGTAAAAAGAGCAGTGATTTCCCCAATTATGAAGTATCGCTATAACAAGGCTATGCAACTCAAAGCACCAAAAATGCTTATGCTCTATGTAACTGATAATTGTAACCTTCGATGCAAGCATTGTTTTTATTGGAAAGAAGTAGATAACCCAAGAAATGCGCATAGCATTGAAGAAATTGAAAAATTGACAAAATCATTGAAAGAGCGATTAGATCTTCTTGGGATTACTGGTGGAGAGCCTTTTATCAGAAAAGATCTTGTAGATATTGTTCGCTTGTTTGTGCAGAATAATGGTGTGAAAAGAATTCATATTGCAACGAATGGATTATTACCAGAACTTACTGTGCGAAAAACTCATGAGATGCTTGCAATTCTTGGAAATGATGCAAGGCTGACTATGCAATTCTCTATAGATGGTTTTGAAGCAAAGCATGATGAAGTGCGAGGGATGAAAGGAGCATTTCAAAAAACATGTGAGACTGTGAGAAAACTAGGAGAGATACATGACAAACGATTGGCTGTTTCTGTTGCGACTGTAGTGCATAGGGATAATTTTCAGGAGATGAAAGATTTGAAATATTTTATCAATCATGAGTTGGGTGTAGCTATGAAAATAAATGTTCTTCGAAAAGTTGGAAGTGTGAAAGGTGTGCCACAACAATATCTTACTGATTTTGAGATTCGTGAAGATGATGGTTATGAGCCTCCAAGTGAAGAGCAATTGCGCGAGTTAGCAGAAATTTTAGATGATGGGACGATTGCTTCGCGGATTGAAAGGAAAAAGATTGAACATAGTATTACAATTTTGCATCATAAGAAAAAAGCTGTACAGTGTTTAGCTGGTGTTCGAGATGCAGTTATTTTTTCAAATGGGGATATTAGTATTTGTGAGCCTACGACTGCGTTTGCTAATATGAAGGATTTTGATTATGATTTTGATAAAGCTTGGCATTCTCCACAAGCAGAAGAAAGACGGGAGAAGTTTTTAGGGAAGTGTTATTGTTTGCAATCATGCAATCTGTTAAATGCAATGCAGTTTGATACAGAGACATTGGTGAGTTTGTAGATGGTAGAAGAGAGAAAGAGTTACCTGCTATAATAGACCTTCTTTAAATAACTTCTTCCACTGTACTTCGAAATGTAAATTTGTATGATGTTGTATTTTCCTGAATCTCTTTCATACTTTCGCTGAGATCTTCATTGTAGTACTGCTGTAAAATGTATCCTTCTTGAATTTCTGTTGGTGATCTGTCTCCTTCAGCAAATATTTCTTCTACAAGAGAGTAAAAGCTTTCAAAATCAAAGTCTGTGTCAAAGGGAATCATATAGCCATTCACACTGCTCATTCCACACACCACAGTTGCATCCCAATTTACTTGGATATCTGCAGAATTATCAAGGCTTATGTTTGTATTCAGATCTTTCTGGTCTATGTATGCAAACTGGTTTATATCTTCTCCACAATTTCTTAGTTTTCTTTCTATATTTTGTTCAAGTTCTTCTTCTATTTCCTTTGTGTTGGGCAGCAGAAGTTCTCCCTTGTAAGCATACGCAGTTCCAAAACTACTTTCTTCTTCTAATTCAAGATAGCCTCCTTGAAGAAGTGATGTTTCTAAAAATTCTACAAAAGTATCTTTTACGCATTGTTGAAGTATTTCTTGGCTGTCTTGGATGCACATTGCTTCACTGATAGGATTTTTTGTCTCTTCTGCAAAATAAGTAAAAAAGACCCATAATCCAATGAGAACCGCGAGGAATATGCCAAATATTACAAACAATGTGAACTGTCCTTTTCTTTTCATTTTTGTATCCACTCCATGATTTTTTCTATGAAGATTTTTGTTTCTTCAGGTGCATTGTAGACCTGAGGCTGTTCACTGTTTGTGTAGAAAATGGTATTCTTTCCAAATACATTTTTTTGTACAATATTTACTTCCTTGTTAGAAAGCTTTGATTGATAATGTGTGATGAGCTGTGGATAAACTTTGCCTGCGCTTTCGTGGTAGAGCATGGTTTCTGTTTCTATCAATGCATGGATGTCGCTGTAAATGTATGCTAATTCATTGTTGTTTGGATTTGTGTTTGTGAATACTGTTTCTCCTGTGCTCGTGTCGATAGTGAAGATGTTGTTTTCATTGAGGCTTATGTACATGGTTTCGTTTTTGTAAGAAAAGTTGATTTCTCCTTTGAGCGTGAATGTTGCATCTTCTAGGTTTATGTCACAGAGTGGATCTTGTTTGCAGAGGATTAATGGTTCTCTTCCTGTGTTCGTAAGCGTGTAATCAGAAATGCTGTATTTATTTGTTGGGAGGATCACTGTTCTGATGAATTCTCCCTCTGCAAAAACTGTTGTTGTTGATGTTTCTGTTTCTGGAAGGTTGCTGATAGTCTCTCGAATGTTAGCGGAGAAAACGCCTTGTTCTATTTCTGCCTGCTGTTGTCCATCTTCATTGTAGCTGTAGATGTACATTGCATCATGCGAAAGTGCATCATACTGGTAGGGCATATCTTCTCCAATTGCACCTTGAGAAATTTTATCTCCTTGTGCTAACTCCATGTAGACACGATCTTGAAGAGAACCATTCTTTTGGAATTGAATAACTCGAACTTCCGATTCATCACTGCCTGCTGTGAGTTTGAATAATTGGTCGTCGAAACTACTCAAAAAATAAATTGTGGTTCCTGCAGCGATGCCTGTGATGGTTGCTTCGTACAAACCGCCGTTGCCTACGATCATGTTTGAGAAAGTTCCTGATGTTTCTCCATAGTCTGTTTTTACTGTGCCTGTGAAGTCTCCCTCGAGTTGGGTGTAGCTAGGTTCTGCACCTTCTTCTGTAGGAGTAATGATTAAAAAATCTGTATCATCTTTCACCTTTGGGTCTTCTGGTGTGTATCCTGGGTATTGATTTACTGGAGTGGATGAAAATGCTTTTTCATCTTCTGCAGATCCTTCATTAGTTTGTTGTTCACTATCCCCTGTTAAACTTTCTACTATAGAAAAGGAAAATAGGGTAATTATAACTAAACAAAATAAACCAATAACTTCTTTTTTATAAATCATTTACTTTTTAAAAGAAAAGAAAGTATATAAAACTTTATTTTTGTATTTCAGAACGAGAATATGCTTCTAATGTTCCATCACCTTTGTATAAGGCTACAACATCTTTATCTTTATCTTCAGGCTGTCTTATTCCCAAAAGAGTATATTCAATCCAAAGAATCATATTTGTCTCTGTAGCTTTCATTCCTCTTTCATTTAGGGGCCCACCGACCATTCTATCAATCTCTCTCCCATCAAGATACATATGGGTTTCTGTATCTCTTACATTTAAGCCTAAAATTGTTTTTGAATTATTTCCCCTATACTTACATCCATCAAAAGATGTAAACTTTAATGGAAGACCATTCACTTGTACATCATCAAATTTATCTGCTAATTGTAAGTAGACAATCTCCATGTTTCTATCAATAGTATCTGCATTTTGTGTTTGATTACATGTAGAATAAAAAAGAACAAGTGCAGCTCCATCATAGTCTGTAACTTCTTTTTTAAAATT
>JAUYPF010000016.1 GCA_030697685.1 bacterium
TATGCTCAAGAGCAGGGTGGTGTTTTAGCAAGTATGAAACAGAATGCAGTTGCTAGAAATGCTTTAAATGGTCAAGATAGAGCTCGCGATTGGACTCATTCTGGAACATTAGTTGCGTATAGTTTAGATAATAATGGTATAATGCGTGCTTTTGAGCCTGCACAAGATACTCTTGAAGCAATTTCACAAGCAGGACATACCGCAAATGCAAGTGGAAAAGAGCTTATTTATGATCTACGAAGTGAAACAACAGATCCTGTTGTTCTTGCAGTAAGAAAAGCTTGGAGTGAAGGAGCAAATAGACAAGCACAACTTCCTGCGGAAAATAGAAATCCCTTAAGTTTACTTCCGCCTGGAAACTCTCCTTTTGAAAACTATGCTGCAAATAAAGCATTAATGCAAGACGGAACACCATACCTTGCTGAAGATCTCAGAAATGCAAAAAGAACTACAGGAGTAACTTACCTTTTAACTGCAGATGATTTAAGAAAGGCTGGGCTTGAAGCTGGAGATGGAAAAGTTCTCATCCGTCCTGCGGGTCTTGGCGACTACGTCTTCGGCAGCGTTGTGGATGCCATTGTCCGATTCTATTACGGCTGGCTGTCTCGCGCGGTAGCAGTCGTCGGCGCTTCGCAAATTTCCACTGGAAAGTAAGGTTGAAAGCGTAACGCTTATTATTTTTTTCTTCTTTTTCTGAGGAAATTTCAAGATTTTATAGAAAAATATTTTGGAATTTTTTTCTTGTTTCTTCTTTTTTTGCATTGGTTGTGGTTTCTATGGATGTTCTGATAATGTCGTAGTAGTTTTGTGCTTCGTTGAGTGCTTGTTTTGCGAATTGTTCATTGATGGGTTTTTGTTGTTGATCTGGTAGGTAGTATTGACTGTCTATTCTGTCTTTTTTTGATTGCTTTATGGTAGTTATATCGATGTCAAAAAGTTTTTTGAGTAGGATGAGTGTTGCAGTGTGGTTTTCTGATTTTATTCCATTGAGAAAGAGTAAGGCGAGTGAGATGTAGTACATGGAGTAGTAGGTGTTTACGGTTCCTGCTTCGTAGAATTTGTTGATGATTACCAGTTTGGCTAGTTGGAGGTATTCTTGTGATTTTTGAGTGTATGCTTTGCTGAGTTCTTCAGAAGGTTCTACTAATTGTAGTTTTTTCTCTTTTTTGAGTTTATGCAAAAAATTTTGTTCTTTCATAGTAGGTTTCTGCTCCTTTGAGTATGATGTGATTTTTAATGATTTCTTTTATGAGAAGTGCTTCGGGGTCGAAGTAGCCTATTTTTACACTGAGTTTGGGATGAATACTTTCTATTTTTTTCTTCATTTCTAAATTATCTGTTTCTATGAAAAGATCTATGTCGCTCTCTTTTTTCTCTGTATCTTTAGCATAACTGCCAAAAAGGATAATTAAGTTACTTGGATTTTCTTTAAGTATATCAGAAAAGAGGGGGGAAAGCCAAGGATGTTTACTTATGAGCTTTATGAGTTTGTAATTCTCAGCATTGACAATAATTTTTTGTGCAGATAATATTTTCTTTAGTGAATAAACTTTGTTTTTTCCTTCTATAGCATAATCAATAATGAGCCTTTTATTGAGTTCAGTAAGCTTTCTTAAGAGTGTAGAATGGGGAATTTTCAAATCTCTAGACATGACTCTTACATGCGCTTTTCCTCTGAGGAGATGAAGGATAATTTCATACTCCAAATTGTACCAATTTTGAACCATATTAACCAATAATAGACCAATAGTATATAAAACTATCGAAAAAAAAACAAAAGAAAAACAACTATGATCAGGCTTATTTGAACCAAAATTTAGGTATATTCCCCATAATTATTTGTGGTTTTTTATTTTTTCTCTTATCTCTTTTATAGTGTCTTCATTGTAGTGGATATTTTTGCATTTGACTAGGAAGACGGGTGCATGAATGATTATTTTTTCATAGTTTTCCTGTGTTACTTCTCTGTTGGTGTAGTACTGGGTGTCGTTTCTTGCTGTGAATGCTGTTTCAAAGAGTTTTAATTCTTCTTGCAAGAAATTTTCTTTCAGGAATATTTTTGCAAATGCTATGGTGCATGTGTGTATTTCACATTTTATTCCTAGTTGCATCATTAATGAATAGATTGAAAAATAGATGGTATAGTATGATGCTGCTATTTTCCAGTCTTTGCTTTTTGCTAACATTGATGTTTGTAGTGATTCTTCTGCTTTTTTGATGTAACCTTGTGCTAGGTTTTGGCTCGGTTCTACTAGCTCAATTCCATTTTTTGTTTGTAAACACCATTTTATTTGATCCATGATATCACCTTATTGATGAATTGTCCTGTACCTTTTATAATAATGTGATTTTCTATTACTTCTTTAATCAATATATCTTCTTTTATATTCTTTTCAAAAATTTTTTGAGGATATAATTGTATATTTATAACTATACCGTATGTTTTTGCTATTTCTTTTATTTTTTCTGTATTACCAGTTCCTACAAGAAAGAAGTCTAGGTCTGAATCTTTTTTTTCTATCCCTTTAGCATAACTGCCAAAAATAAGAGCAATGCCTTGTATATATGCTTCTATGTTTTCTATGATGGTCTTGATAGTAAGGTGTTGTTGTAGAAAATTGATTTTTTTGTAGGTTTCTGCTAGAACAAAATATTCCCTTGTGATGATATCTGGTTTGATTTGGTAGGTTTTTATCTTTCCTCTTCTTGTTGATGTTAAAATGGTTCTTTTTTCTAGGTCTGCAAGTGTAAGGAGTGCTGTTCTTGTGCTTATTTGGAGCATTTTTTGTATTTCTCTAATGTAATAGTTTTTGTTATATCCTTTAGTGTAAAGACTAAGTATCTTGAGGTGAACCTCACCTAGTTTGTTTACTTTTTTAATCATATGAGTTATAAAGTAAACAGTAGTATATAAAACTATCGTAAAAAAAACAGCAGAACCCCATCTCGGGGAGTTTGCTCATCTTTAAATATAACCTCCACCCTAATAGTAACAGGGTGAAGTACACATGTTAAATGCTCAACATACAAAAATGCCATTTCAAGTAGAAGTACCAAATGTAGGTACGTTAAATTATAGTGCTGCTTCTCGCGAGTATATTACTCATCCTAATGCTATTAAGTATGCTAAAGAGCAAGACGGAAAACTAGCTAGTCTTGCACAATTAGGTGTTTTCAGAGCTGCTAGATTAGAAGGTCAAACAGATACTCCCATTGATAGAGCTCGTGATTGGCATCATTCTGGTACTTTAACTCTTTTTGGTTATGATAGTGCAAGAGGTGTTATGCGTCCTTTTGAACCAAATGAAGAAGCTCTTGAATTAATTTCACAAGCAGGATATAAAGCAAATACAAGTAGACCTTTTAGAGAACTAATTGTTGATTTACGTGCTAAAACAGATGATCCTCTTGTTCTTGCAATAAGAAGTGCATGGGATGCTGGTGCTGGGCGACAAGATTATCTTCCTGCT
>JAUYPF010000023.1 GCA_030697685.1 bacterium
CTTGCAGGTTTCTCCACCCAACAGCGATCGCGATGTTAAACTCAATAAATTTGAAGTCCTAAAAATAGAAGATGGCAGTTTTCCGTTATTCACCACACAATAGTAACCTTTATATATATATACAACCCCATTTATAAACAAATATGGGGCAGAAAGAACATTTTTACACTAGAGAATTTTATGAAAGTGCTGGTTTAGAACCTTTTTTAGAACATATAAACCAATATCTAGCCCATCAGAGACCCATTCCAGTTTCAAAGACAGGCATAGAACAGAATGGCCATGATATTTTATTTACATTTTCTAATTCACTTATGCAATCTTTTACGCAAAATCTCAATCCTATGAAGAAACCTTATGAAGTTGCATTAAAATATGGATTCAGAGGTTATTCTAGGGGTGGAAGAAATGGAATTTTTTATTTGAGAAAAAGTGATGCGAGTTTATTAAAAGCGATACCATCATTAGTGGAAGCTCACGTAGAAGTTATTCAAGATGATTTAGATATATCAAAAGATGGCTTAGACGCATTAAAAAATGTAAAAATAGTCTGGCATAATCCTTCTGGAGAACGTATCGTTGGCGTCTATAATCAAACAAATCATAGAATTCTATTTCTTGATTTTGCGCATTATTAAGCAGCTTCTAGAAGTTCAATATCAATCCCTTTAGGAAATTTATATTCTCTTAAACCATTAGATTGTGGAATTGGTCTATCAAAATTAACCGGCTTAATTTTTGTTCGAAAAAAAACAATGTGAATTGCTACTTCAACACCAATTTGTGCAAAGAAATTTTTGATTTCATCTTTAGGCATAGAATTTATTCTATTTATTACAAACGCAGGAGCATCAAAAACAGGAGTTGGGTCTTTTCCAGAGCTTAAACATTTTGAGCTAATTGTTTCTTTAAATTCATGAGAAGACATAGCCCTTCCGTAAGTTCTTGGCTCTGGATAATATGCTTCTCTTTCAAATAATAATATGTTTCTAGTAAATTGTTCTAAGAAATGAACAAACCTTAAAATTTTGTTAGCAATTTGTTCAAAACTTGCAAAAAATATTTCCGTGTCTCTTCCAAGTGCTTTCGGGTGCAACCTTAATCCGTCTTCTAACATTTTTTTTAATTGTTTAATTCTAGTAATCATTAAATTAAAATAATCTAAAACATCTTTTAGTTCCTTCTGCAATAGATCACTATGTAATCTCTTTTTTGTAATCTTACTATATTCAGCTTCAATCTTATTTAATGATACTACATGTTCATTAAGTTGCTCCTGTAAAACAACTTCAAAACTTAAGATTCTTTCAAGCTCAGAAAGAAGTTTATCCAATTGAGATAAATCAATTTTGCTATAATTCAACGAATAACTTCTAATAATAAACCCCTTCTTGGTAAGAATATCTTCTTCCAGCTTTTTTTCTTCTTTTAATATCCCATGAAGTAAAGCTTCCGATTCTTTAAATTCATTATACAACTTTGTCAAAAAATTCTCTAACTCTTCCATTATACAATAAAATAATACCCCCATTTAATAAAATTAATTCTTTTAAACGGAAAACTGCCATTGGATTCTTGTTCTTGATGGTCAGTAATCGCTCCATTGATAGAACACCCCCGACTCTAAAAATATAATCTGCTAACGCAGAATTGATAGAAATGTAAATTTTACTTTTCGGACGCAATTTTCCCTCACTTCGTATGGGAAAAGAAACTAACAGGAATTTAACAGAAAAATAATCGGCTTCAAAGTCTCCCATGAAGAAATTGCACAAAAATATAAAGCATTTTTTGAAGAGATTTAGAGCAAAAAATAACCTCCTTTTTAAACCATTTTTGACAGGATTATAAAACACCTCTACACGCCGTATAAATAATGAATTCTGCACTTTAGAGAAAAGAAAAACATATAAAGAAACAAACGCTAAAAAACATAGAAAAATAGCGATTTTTAGACCTAAAATTTAATCAAAAAAACACACAAAACTAATACGAAAACTCAACAATGACAGCAGACTACAAAGCAATAAATATTCAAGTTCTCAAGGGCTTAGAAGCGGTGAGAACAAGACCGAGTATGTACATAGGAGACACAGGACAACGCGGTTTACATCACTTAGTCTATGAAGTTATAGATAACAGTATCGATGAAGCATTAGCAGGCCATTGCACAGATATTATAGTTCTTATACATAAAGATAACTCTATCACAGTAAAAGATAATGGAAGAGGAATTCCAGTTGATATTCACCCTACAGAAGGAAGACCAGCAGTAGAAATTGTTTTAACAGTCTTACACGCTGGAGGAAAATTCGATAAAGATTCCTACAAAGTTTCTGGAGGTCTGCATGGCGTCGGAGTGTCCTGTGTCAATGCATTATCAAAAAAACTGATTGTTACAATCTTCAGAGATGGAAACATCTATCAACAAGAATATGAAAAAGGAATTCCAGTAACAGAAGTAAAAACACTTGGTACAACAGAAGAACGTGGAACCACAGTACAATTTTATCCCGATGAAACAATCTTTCAAGAAACACTTGTTTTCGAATATGATATCCTTGCAAAGCGTTTGAGGGAATTAGCATTCCTCAACAAAGGAATTAAAATAGTACTAAAAGATGAAAGAGAAGAAAACAAAGAAACTATCTTCCAATATGAAGGAGGAATTGTTGAATTTGTCACACACTTAAACAAAAATAAAGAAACACTCCATGCTCCTATATTCATAGAAAAAGAAGAAGAAAAAACAGTAGTGGAAATTGCTTTACAATATAATAATAGCTACAATGAAAACATTTTCTCTTTTGTCAACAACATCAACACTCATGAAGGTGGAACACATGTCGTTGGCTTTGGCATGGGGCTCACTCGAGTGATTAATGAATATATAGAAAAGAATATAAAAAATGTCGAAGAAAAACTTTCTGGAAATGATATGAGGGAAGGTTTGACTGCAGTTATTTCTTTGAAAGTACAAAATCCTCAATTTGAAGGCCAAACAAAAACAAAGCTAGGAAATAGCGAAATCAAAAGCCTTGTGGCAAAAATTGTCTACAAAGAACTTGCAACGTACCTAGAAGAGCATCCTGATATTGCAAAAAAGATCATTGAGAAAGTGTTACTTGCTGCAAAAGCACGAGAAGCTGCACGAAAAGCAAAAGACCTTGCACGAAGAAAAGGAATTCTATCCTCTGGATCCTTACCTGGGAAATTAGCTGACTGCCAAGAAAGAGATCCTGCAAAATCTGAAATATTCCTGGTGGAAGGAGACAGTGCTGGTGGAAGCGCTCGCATGGGAAGATCAAGAGTTAATCAAGCCGTTCTTCCATTGAAAGGGAAAATTCTCAATGTAGAAAAAGCAAGACTAGATAAGATTTTTGCAAATAATGAAGTAACAACACTAATCTCCGCACTAGGCTGTGGTATTGGAGAAGAATTTGATATTACTAAAACGCGATATCACCGAATTATAATTATGACAGATGCAGATGTTGATGGGTCACACATCTCCTGTTTACTTTTAACCTTTTTTTACAGATACATGCCCAAGCTTATTGAAAATGGATATATCTACTTAGCAATGCCTCCTCTATACAGAGTAGCAAAAGGAAAAGAAAAAGTATACGTCATGAATGATAAAGAGCTACCAGCAGTCTTAGAAAGAATGGGAAAGGACGTAGGAATCCAAAGATACAAAGGTCTAGGAGAAATGAACGCGGATCAGCTATGGGAAACAACTCTTGACCCAAATGCAAGATACCTCAAACAAGTAGAAGTACCTGATGCAGTAGCAGCAGATGAAATGTTCACTATTCTTATGGGCGACCAAGTTGACCCCAGAAGAGAATTTATTTTCGCAAACGCAAAGTTCGCAAAGAACTTGGATATCTAAAATGGAAGACGAACGAATCATTAAAAGACCAATTGAAATAGAAATGAAGGAAGCCTACCTAGATTATTCTATGTCGGTCATTATTGGTCGAGCACTTCCAGACGTCCGAGATGGTCTCAAACCTGTTCACAGAAGAATACTTTTTGCCATGGAAGAGATTGGGTTAATGTATAATAAACCATTTAAAAAATCAGCAAGAATCACTGGAGAAGTTTTGGGAAAATTTCATCCACATGGAGATGCTGCTGTCTATGAAAGTATGGTTCGTATGGCTCAAGAATTTTCCTTACGATATCCTCTTGTAAAAGGTCAAGGAAACTTTGGTTGTTTTACAGCAGATACAAAAGTACAACTCGTAGATGGCAGAAGTCTAAACTTCCTAGAACTTATTCAAGAATGGAAGGAAAAGAAAACAAATTATACGTTTACTGTGTCAAAAGAAGGGAATATCAAAATTGCGGAAATTAAACATCCGAGAAAAACAAAAGAAAACCAAGAACTAGTAAAAATAACTTTAGATAATAACGAAGAGATTAAATGCACACTCAACCATAAATTCCTCCTAAAAGGTTTATCCTACAAAGAAGCGAAAGACCTCCAAGTTGGAGATTCCCTCATGCCATTATACTCTAAAGCTTCTACAAAGGAAGATAGCAGATACTCAATAGGGTATAATATGGTCTATCAACCCATTGAAAATTCCTGGTCCTTTATACACCATTTAGCTGATGAATATAACCTAGAAAGAGAAGTGTATACAATTAAAGCAGGAAGAGTAAGACACCATAAAGACTTTAATAAATCTAACAACAACCCTAGCAACATTTTAAGAATGCAATGGATGGATCACAGAAGACTCCATAATTCTTTAAGTTCTGAAAAACACAAAGATCCAGAATATGTCGCCAAAATTGCTGAAGGCAGAAGAAAATTTTGGTCTAACCCAGAAAATAAAAGAAAAATGTCACTAAGGGTTACAAAGCAAAATAAAGAAAATTGGCAAAAGGAAGAATATAGAGAAAAAAACATTACTCGCTTAAGACAAGAAGGGAAAAAAAGATTTGAAGAACATCCTGAATTAAAAGAAAAATATAGAAAGATTGCCTCAAAAACAATGAAAAGGATGTGGCAAGATCCAAAATATAAGAAATTATTTAATGAAAAGATTACAGCAGCAAATAAAAAAAGGCTTACAAACAATACAGGCAAAGTTAAATTCTTAAAGATTTGTAAGGAAGCAATAAAACAATATGGGATTTTAAATGAAGATACCTTTGAAGAAGCAAGAAAATCACTCTACACATATGGAGCTGCTACAAAATGGGATACAGGAATAAATAAATATTTCTCTGGTAAAAAGAAACTAGCACTAATAGAAACCAATGGAAATCATAAAGTCAAAGAAAAAGAATTCTTAAAAGAAAGACAAGATGTGTATGATGTAACAATTGAAGAGACACATAATTTTGCACTTGCAGCAGGGATATTTGTACATAATTCAGTAGATGGGGACAGCGCTGCTAGTATGAGATACACAGAAGCAAAGCTCTCAAAAATTGCAGAAGAACTTCTTGCGGATCTAAACAAAGAAACAGTCAACTGGGTAGATAACTTCGATGGATCACTCAAAGAACCAGAAGTACTTCCTGCAAAACTTCCAAACCTTCTCATTAATGGCTCTACAGGAATTGCTGTAGGAATGGCAACAAACATCCCACCCCATAATATTACAGAAGTGTGTAGAGCAATTATAGCATTGATTGAAAATCCAAATGCAGAAATTGCAGACCTCATGCAGCACATCAAAGGCCCTGACTTTCCAACAGGCGGAACCATCTGTGGAAAAATGGGCATCCTCAATGCCTACAAAACTGGCCGTGGAAAACTCCAAGTGAGAGCAAAGGCTGAAATTGAAGTAAAGAAAGAAAAACAAGCTATCATTATCACAGAAATTCCCTATCAAGTAAACAAATCAAATCTCATTGAAGGCATTGCACATCTCGTCACAGAAAAAACTATTGAAGGTATATCTGATATTCGTGATGAATCTGACAGAGAAGGTATGCGTATTGTTATTGAGATAAAACGAGGAGCAGACGCAAATGTTGTTCTCAACCAACTTTACAAACACTCACAACTAGAGACAACCTTTGGAATCATCATGCTTGCAATTGACAACAAACAACCAAAAGTCATGAC
>JAUYPF010000026.1 GCA_030697685.1 bacterium
GAAAATAGCTTTTTATTTTGAGGATCAGTAGGATAAATATTTAAATCTCTTCAAACTCTTGTAACTTATGGAAGTAGGAGATCATATTATTGCACATACAAAAGAAGGGGATATGCAAGGCGTTGTGCTTCCTTCTTCTACAAAAAAAACATTTGTTTTAAAACTTTCTTCAGGCTATAATGTAGGTATTCCACGAAAGAAAGTAAAAACTATTTCTCTTGTGGAGAAAATGAAGGCTGCAAAAGAAAAAGAGATTAAGAAAATTGCACATTCTGTCAAAAAGAAAACCATTGCTATTCTACATACAGGAGGAACTATTGCTTCGAAAGTGGATTATGAAACAGGGGCAGTTGTTGCAAAGTATAGTCCTGAGGAGATTGTTGATATGTTTCCTGAATTAGAACAATTAGTAAATATTCGATCGCGATTGATTAGCAATATGTCTTCCGATGACATGCGTTTTTCTCATTATAATACTATGGCAAAAGAAGTTGCGAAAGAAATTAAAGATGGAGCTGATGGCATTATTATTACGCATGGTACGGATACTATTGCATCTAGTTCTGCAGCATTATCTTTTATTCTTGAGAATCTGCCTGTTCCTGTTTTGTTTGTGGGTTCTCAGCGATCGAGTGATCGAGGTGGCACTGATGCTTTTTTGAATCTTATGTCTGCTGTGTATTTTATGCTGGAAAGTGATTTTGCAGAAGTGGGGCTTTGTATGCATAAAGGATTGAGCGATGATCTTTGTGTGATTCTTCCTGGATTGAAGTGCCGAAAGATGCATAGTTCACGAAGAGATGCGTTCCATGCAATCAATGCAGAACCGTATGCTGAGGTTCATTTTTTAGAAAAAAAGATTCATATTCTGGATCATTCTTATGCTAAAAAAAGTAAAAAAGAGTTACAATTAAAATTATTTAAAGAAGTAAAAATAGGTTGGTTGCGTTCACGGCCGCAGATGTTTGCTTCTGAAGTAAAAGCTTTATCCAAATATCATGGATTACTTTTGGAGGGAACAGGTTTAGGACATATGCCTATTGGAAGTGATAAAGAAAATGAGAAAATTCTTGCAGAACTGAAAAAACTTTGTAAAAAGATGCCTGTTGTCATGAGTGTGCAGACAATATCTGGAAGAATTGATATGAATGTTTATTCTCCTGGAAGAACACTTTTAGATATAGGAGTTTTAGGGAATTATTCTGATATGCACCCAGAGACTGCGTATATTAAATTGGCATGGCTTGTATCTAATTATCCAAAAGAAGTTTCACAGAAGATGGAAGAAAATATTCGAGGGGAGTTGAGGAATAGGGTTGTTCAGTAAGATGGTTGATGTTGTTGTCAAAAAGTCTTCTATAGAAAATCTTGGTCTTTTCGCTGTTCGTGATTTCAAAAAAGGAGAAGTTGTTTTACGTTGGGATCTTTCTCATGAGTTGCAGAAAAAAGATATAATAAAACTCCCTGAAAAAGAAAAAAAGTATGTCTCTTTTCATGAAGGTAAATATATTCTTATTCAAGAACCTAGTCGTTATATTAACCATTCTTGTGATGCTAATACCAAAGCAGAGCATTTCTGTGATATTGCAGTTAGAGATATAAAAAAAGGAGAAGAGATTACTGCTGATTATACCGAAGAGGGAGATCTTCTTGGAAAAACAGTTCCTTGTCATTGCGGGAGCAAGCATTGTAAGAAAGATTTGAGGCTTTGATAGAGTTCCGGAAGATTTCCGGAATTACTCTTTTCTTACTAAACCTTCTAGACTTAATCCTTTTTCTATAGGCATATCAAAATCAATTTGATAGTTAGAAATAGTAAAAATCCTTCTACATTCATCTAGTATCCTTTGGAATTCTGTTAGGTACTCTGGTACATCATTAAAATTTAATTGAATAAGGTGTTGATCTAATCCTAGAGAAATTATTGTTCCATGATTGATGTACGAACCTCTAGATGCTTCAAGTTCTGTGTAGCCTAAACTTTCTAGTACCTTTATAGCTTCCTTTTCTTGATTTGCGCTTGCATCTTCATTAAAATATAAATAAATTGCCATTGTTAATAGAAACTGAGGAACTTAGAAGGGTATTTAAGGTTTTTTCTTTGTCCAAAGCACAACAGAAATGTATATAAACCCCTTCCATTTTTATAGGAATACATTTTAACATATAATTTCGGAGGAAACAGAGTATGGCAAAAGAAAAACCACACATTAACATTGTATTTGTTGGTCACGTTGATCATGGAAAGAGTACTACAGTAGGTAGATTGTTCTATGATTCTGGTGTTATCGACGAGCAAACAATGAAAAAGTTAAAAGAGAAAGCTCAAGAATTAGGTAAAGCTGGATTCGAGTTCGCTTTTATCATGGATAATCTAAAGGAAGAGAGAGAACGAGGAGTTACTATCGACCTTATGCATAAAAAATTGGTGACTAAGAAGTTTGAATATACTGTTATTGATGCACCTGGTCACAAAGACTTTATCAAGAATATGATTACAGGAGCATCTCAAGCTGATATTGCATTCCTTGTAGTAGCAGCTGCTGAGGGTATTATGACCCAAACAAGAGAGCACGTTATTCTCTGTAGGACTATGAATGTCAAGCAAATAGGTATCCTAGTGAATAAAATGGATACTGTGAATTATGATAAAGCAAAGTTTGAAGCAGTGAAAGCAGAAGTTTCTACTTTGTTGAAGCAAATTGGATACAAAATAGAAGAAGTACCTTTCATCCCTATTAGTGCATGGAAGGGAGATAATGTTTTCAAGAAATCTGAGAATATGAGCTGGTATACTGGACCTACATTAATGGAACAAATGGATTTATTCAAAGAACCTGAAAAACCAACAGGATTACCTTTACGAATACCATTACAGGATGTGTATAACATTACTGGTATTGGAGTTGTTCCAGTAGGAAAAGTTGAAACTGGAGTTATGAAGGTTGGAGATAAAGTTATAATTGTTCCAGGAAGAGAAGGAAAAGGTGTTGTTGGTGAGTGTAAGTCCATTGAAATGCATCACGAGCAAGTTAGCGAAGCAATTCCAGGAGATAATATTGGTTTCTCTGTACGTGGAATTGGTAAGAAAGATATTGCTCGAGGAGATGTTCTTGGACATACAGACAATCCACCTACTGTTGTAAGCGAGTTCACTGCACAAATTATGGTGTTAAATCATCCTACTGTTATTACAGCAGGGTATACGCCAGTATTCCATGTGCATACCTCTCAAATTGCATGTCAATTCATTGCAATTGAGAAGAAATTGAACCCTGCAACTGGAGAAACTATACAAGAGAACCCAGACTTTATCAAGAATGGGGATGCAGCAATTGTACGATTAAAACCTTTGAAACCTTTAGTTATTGAGACACAAGCGACTATTCCGCAAATGTCTTCATTCGCTATTAGGGATGCAGGGCAAACTGTTGCTGTAGGACGATGTATTTCCTTAGTTAAGAAGGCTATGTAATAGCTTCTTTTTTTCTTTTCATTAGTTTTATATAGTAGTTCTTTATTCTTTTTTTCTATGAAATCAGTTTTATCTCTGCTCGGTTTATTGTCATTAGAAGCTTGTGAGAAACCTGTTATTTCGTATTCAGTCTTAGATATACCTATAGATCAAGTTTTTCGTCAAAGTAGGGGGTATAAAATTCTTTCTACTGATCTATCTGGAAGAATTTATGAGTTAGATTATACTCTTCGACGTACTGATTGTGGTACTCTTCTTTTTGCTCCTCAACAAATCAAGAATCAATTTATTTCTTTTCCTTCTGATAAAGAAGATCCAAGAGTTGTTCTTTTTAGAGATGTTTCTAATGATAAACAGTCTTATGCAAAAGTTTTGGAATATCAAGCTGGTTGTTTTAATAGGAATAATCTTGCTTATTATGTAGAGATTCATCTTGCTTCTCATCAGGATATTAACCCAGGTATAGAGGATATTAGAACTGGAAAATTTATTAGACATGAACCAATGCAAGAAATCAAGTAATTGGTCTTTTACAAGAGAACAAAAAACTTTATAAAGCTTAGAGAAAACCAGATTCTTATGCAAAGAGCACGTATTAAATTATCAAGCAATAATATAGATAAGATGAATGAAATAATTTCTTCTATCAAAGATATTGTTGAAAAGACCAAGGTTAAAATTTCTGGTCCTATTCCTTTACCTACAAAAAAATTAAAGATTACTACTCGTAAGAGTCCAGATGGAGAAGGAAAGGCTTCTTTTGATAATTTTGAGATGAGAGTACACAAAAGGCTTATTGATTTAGGTGTTGATGAAAGAAGTTTACGAATGATTATGAGAGTTCACATCCCAGAAAATGTGAATATTTCTATTGAGTTATTGGATTAATACTTAGGTAAAATTTATGAGTGCTTTTCTTCAATATGCTGAACATCTTCGTTTTCCTCTTGAAAATATGTGTGCAGGAGATATTCTTCTTTTTGAGAACTTTGATTCTCCTTTTTATGCAAAGACTGGAATTTCTTTGGCTTATATTTCTCGTATTAATGAAGGAAGTTTTGTAGTGCAAAGATATAAAACAAAAGATGGATCTCGAATTCCTGTACGAAATAGAGTAGAAAAAGAGATTCCTTTTTCTGCAATTTCTTCTTTGGAGTTGCGTTTTCCTTTCGCGCCTGATGGAAGTATTTATAGCCTTTCTTTGAAAAAGTAACTAACGAAGCTTTAAATATTTCTTTGTTCTTCTATTAATTTAATGTATTTAGATGATATTTTGAAAGGGGGAAGAGAATTATCTTTCTTAGAAAATTTACTTGTTGAAGCTTTACCTTTTGTTCCAACTTATTTTGTTTTTATAGGATATAAAACTGATTCTCAGGAATATCTTTTGAAAGATATATTTATGACAATGTCCTATGATCTCTGGAAAACAGGTATTTATGTAGCTATTGGATACATTCAGTATGATATGTTTACTAGGAATCTTTAAATAGATTATTTGTTTCTATAAATTATGCTCCTTGAAATTGAAAAACTTTTGTATCAGCGTTATATTCTTCATACCAAAAAATTTGAGTTGATTAGAGAATTGCATCCGCAAAGTTATATGCGATCTGCAAAGACTTTGAATAAAATTCATATCATTCTTACAAGAGAGATTATTGTTAATAAAAAACTTATTCGTCTTCTTCGACAGAGTTCTTTTCCACAAGATATTCAAAAAAGTTTTGTTGAGCCTATTTGTTTTCGTTTAAAGGAAATTACTAAGGTGCTTGTGCAAGAAAATAAAGTTCTTTGCCAAACTAATATTTTTTCCTTAGGTTATTCTTATGCACAGAAACTATTTACAGGAAAACAGGAGTATTTTCAAAAATACATACGAACTTTTCATTCTCTTGCAGAAAAAGAATTACTTTTGCATCAGCAGATTTTTGAGCTTTCTCACAAACTTCCTCAGTCTTATAGTGTTGATGAGCAAAAAGTTCGTCGTTCTTGGAAACTTGTTATTCAATTACAAGAAGAGTTGCATGCATTAGCAAAATCTGTTGGGGACACTGCATTAGTAAAAAAGCATGGTGATCGTGTTCTGGTTTTAATTTTTCAAATACAAAAAACTGAAATTTATGAGTTTGTGAAACAAGATGTCGGCTTTATCAAAGTGCGTGTTGAGTATATTATGGCGCATCCTAAAGAACATAAATTAGCATACTTCTTGACAACAGTGTATATTGTTGCACCTTTTACTTTTGAAATGACTGGTGTTATTCTTTTTTTTAGGTATTTAGGGAAATATACTGTGAGTAGAACAAGAAAGTTCAAAACAAGATTTACAAAGAAGGCTTCTCTGCGATAGTACTTGGGCCTCTTCTTTTGACACTTGGTCCATCTGTAACTATGAATCCAACTTCTTTTAGGTTTTCACGTACTGCACGTGCACAAGAGTAGGTTGCTAATTTTGCTCCAGGTTTCATTCTATTAAAGATTTCTTGGAAAAATTCCTTTGTCCAGAGTTCAGGATTCTTTTTTGGGGAAAAAGGATCTAGGAATACAATATCAAAAGTTTCCTTTATTGTTTTTATTGTTTCTTGTGCTGGCCCAAGAAGTAATGTTATCTCATAATTTTTGTCTTTGTAATATTTTTCTCTTGCTATTTTTTTGATGATATTATACTTATTATTTATCTCTAAACTTTGTAACTCTTTTAAGATTTCTTCGTCAATCTCTAATGCTATCACTTTCAGATGCTTTGCTTTTTCTATAGCAGCAAAGGTGTTGTAGCCTAGACCAAAGCAAATATCTAGAATAACTTGTCCATCTTTTACTCCAAGAGGTTCTATATATTTTTTTTGTGCTTCTTCTAAAGCTCCAGTGAGTGAGTGATATGCTTCTTGATACTTTTCGTTAAAGAAAGTATAAGAGTTATCTTTTGTTTTCGTTAATTTCATCTTTGAGGAGGTTTATGCATTTGTTTATAGAGTTTTTGCTTGTGTCTACAAGGATAATAGTATGCCCTTGATCTTGTGCTTCTGTATGACAAATTTCAAATATTTCTGCATCGAGATTTTCTTTGACTTTGCTTCTGGAGTATTTTCTTTTTTCTAAACGTTTTTTTAGTTCTTTGAGATCTGTTTTTGTCACAATACAAATGTCTATATGTTTTTTTGGGAGGTAATGAGAAAGGTGAGAATCAATAATGAGGTCTTTGTATTCCTTTATTTTTTGTATTAATATTTTATTTAGTTTTTTTTCATCTACCACATAGGTTTGTCTTTTTTTATCGTATGATTCTTTGAGTTTATATTTTTCTATGATCTTGTTCACATCAAGATAGGTTATTTTTAGTTTATTTGCAAGTGCTTTTGCTAGAGTTGTTTTACCTGTGCCTGGAGTGCCTGTGATAATGATTATCATAGGATATTTAGGATTTTGAATCTTTATTAATTTTAGTGTTTCCGGAAATCTTCCGGTTTTTTCTGGTGAAGCTTTATGAAGAGCATTCGTTATACTTAAATAGAGGAGGTGCGTTGTTATGAGTATGGATATTCAAGTTGTTTTAGAGAAGCAGGAAGAAGGTGGATATACAGTGTATGTTCCTTCTTTGCCTGGTTGTGTTTCTCAAGGTGAAACGAAAACAGAAGCTTTGAAAAATATTAAAGAGGCTATAGAACTTTATCTTGAAGCAGATGAGAATGAGCTTGCTGAATATGATGGTGAAGTAGCAACAATAGCTTTGTGAAAATTCTACAAATTTCTGGTCAAGAACTTGTTAAAAAACTTCGTTTACAAGGTTTTGTTGTTGTGTGACAAAAAGGATCTCATATTCGTTTGGAAAAGAATACTCTTGATGGGACTATTAAGATAACTGTCCCTAATCATCCTGTTTTTAAGAAAGGAACTTTGCATCATATTTTGAAGTCAGCTTCACTTAAATTAGAAGATATTTTTTAGTTTTTTTGTCGAAAGATTTAAAAAGAAGATTGCTTCATGCTAGAGTACATGTATCAAAAGACTTTGACTTTAATTCTTGCTTTTGCAATGTTATTTTCTATAGGCTATGGTGTGACAGGTTTTTATGCACTTGATTCTCAAAGCCTTTGTGTAGAAGATAATGATTGCTCTTATTCTGTGTGTTGCCCATTATATGATAAAGATTATGGTATGTGTGGGCAGGAAGCAGACTGTACACAAATATATATTGATTCTAAAAGCTCTTCTGGTGCTGTGATTTCTACACAAAATGCTCCTGCAATTCAAGAGACTGTGGAGAGAAGTTATATTGCAGTTTCTTTAGGAATTTTGCTTTTGTTGATTCTTAGCATTGTTGGATACTTAGAATGGAAGAATGAGAAAAAAGTTTCTAAGAAGAAGAAATTTAGAAAATAAGTGTTCCTCTGAATTTCTTTTTTTGTAAGACATTCTTTAATTCTTTTGTTCCTTTTAGGATTATTACAGGTATTTTTTCTTTGTATACAATTTTTGCTGCATGTTTATCAAGAACAAAATGTTGTCCAGGCTTTTCATGATGTTTATCAATGAGGACTTTGAATTGTTTGTGAGAGATTTTAGAAATTAATTTTGCATTTTTGTATTTTCTTGGATCCTTTGTGTATAAGCCTGAAACGTTTGTCATGTTAATGAAAAGATCTGCTTTTATGAGCTTTGCAATTTCTGCTGAAGTGCCATCAGATGTTGTTCCAATTTTTTTCAGGTCTCCACCACAGATAAAGAGATTTTCATGTTTTACTCTTTTTTTAAGTTCTTTCCAATTTTTTGCTACAGCTCTATGATTGCCTAGATAATGAGAGAGAAGGCTTGCATGGAGTTTTGTTGATTCAATGCCTATAATATCTTTTTCTCGTTCTTTTGTTAATGGTTGCATATATTCTCGTGCTAGGTGACCACCACCTGTCACAATAACTATTTTATATTTATTTTTTATACTTTTTATTGTTTTTTTTAATTCTTTGAGAAATTTGAGATTTAGCTTTCCTGGGTTGATTAGAGAACCCCCTACTGAGATCACGATCTTTTTCATTGTTGATTTAGAGGCTTATGATATTTTTAAATGTTTAGTCTACCGTAAATAGCTTTGAATCATGCACATCAAACAAACCAAGACGTGCACCTGCATCTAACCAGCCATGTGCATAATTTAGTGCTGCGAAAGCATTTACAACTTCTTCTTTCTTTTCAAAGTGCTCTGCATCTTTGATATAGCGTTCAATCATATCTAGAAAATCTTCTCTTTCTGCTTTTAGTTTTGGATGGCGATTTCCAGAAGCTTTTGCTATTGTATATGCTTTCTTTGTTACTTGGAAATATTTTTTCAGTTTTTCTTCAGTAATTGTATTCATGATCATAGAATAGGCAACCATAATCCTTATAAATCTTTTCTTGGAGTAAAATACTGTGGGAACGCCTATGAAAATACTCTTTGTGATGCCTTCTTTAGATAATGGCTATTGGAAGAAACTAGGGAAGAAAGTTGGACCAAAGTCAGAGCCATTAAGCCTTTTGTATATTGCGACGTATCTAAATAAATATGGGCATCATGCAGAAGTTGTTGATTGTGAAGCAGAAGGAATTTCTCTTGAGGAGTTAGAAACAAGAGTTCTTCGTGAGAAGTATGATGTTGTTGGAGTTGCTATGCTCACTGCAATGTACAGTCAATCTGTTGCTGTCTGTAACTTTGTGAAGAAAATAAACCCTGCAATTAAAGTTGTTGTTGGTGGTTCACATGCGAATTTACGACCAAAGGAAACAGCAGAAAAAGAAAATTCTATTGATGTGGTTACTGTGGGGGAAGCTGAGTTAACTTTTATGGAATTGATTGAGGTGTTTCAGGGAAGGAAAACATTGAAAGATGTTCAAGGGATTGCATATAAAAATAAAGATACTGGAGAAGTTATTGTTACTCCTGAACGTCCAAAGGTACAAGACTTGGATTTCTTTCCCATTCCTGATAGAGGTTTGTTGAATATGAAACTGTATAGGCCATCTGTTTCGTATTATCGAAGATTGCCTGCATATACGATGATCACTACGCGAGGTTGCCCGTATCGATGTACTTTTTGTGCGACTGCAAAGACTGGGTATAGGATGCATTCTGTTCCACGAGTAGTTGAAGAGATGAGAATTCTTGTAGAAGATTTTGGTGCGAAAGAGATATTGCTTAGAGATGATACTTTTACTTTGAATAGAAAAAGGACTGTAGAACTTTGTGATGCAATCATTGCTGCTGGTCTTCATACAAAAATTACTTGGGATGCAATTACTAGAGCAAATCTTGTGGATAAGGAGTTACTTATTAAAATGAAAGAAGCAGGTTGCTGGGGAATGCATTTTGGTGTTGAAGGTGGAACACAAAAGCTAATTGATGATGTAAAGAAAGATACTACTTTAGAAATAATTAAAAATGCTTTTACTCTCTGCCGAGAAGTGGGTATTGAAACGAGAGGATATTTTATGGTGGGGATGCCAGGCTCTACACAAGAAGATGATGCTGCGACGATAGCATTTGCGAAAGATGTGGATCCTGATTGGGCACAGTTTACCATTGCCACTCCTTATCCTGGAACGCAATTGTTTGCAGAAGCTGAGCAGTGGGGAAAGTTCCATACGAATTTTGATGATTGGGATAAATATCTTACCTGGTCTGGCTTTGGAGATGATGGGCTTGTGTGGACAGCACATGGAAGAAGCTCGGATGAAGTGAAAGCAATGCAGACAAGAGCAATGCGAGAGTTTTATTTCAGGCCAAAAGTGATTTTGCGTAAAGTGAGTAATTTTGATAATATCCCTATATTGAAGAAATATATGGTTGGTGCGCTTGCTTTGGCGAGGAGTTAGTTTTGTAATTTATTTTTCTATAAAAGCTCTTCTTCCTACTAGACTTCTTTTGTTTGGTTCCAACACTTTTCGAAATGGTATTGTTGGGAATTGGTTCTTGCTAAAGTTTTAATTCTGGAGCAGCTTTGTAGCAATTTTCAAGAATTTCATCTAGTTTTTCTGCTGCATTTGCGAAAATTTGATTCATAGAATCTATTTCTTCACTAGAGGCAAATTTTGTACAGTCTTCTGTTTCTGTAATTCTTTGATTTAAATTTCTATAGAGGTCTTGAGCATTATAAAGATTATTTACTAATTCTGGGTTTGCTCGAAACTCTTCTTTACCCCTTGGTATTGAAATTTCTTGAACAATATTAGATATAAATGAGTTATAATCTAGAAATTTTTTAAATGAATCATTTTTGAAGGGCTTTCTAATTTCCTTGGTGTTTGATATATCAATACGTTCCTGGACTCTTTTTCCATCATCTTTTTGGAGTTCTATTTTCTTTTTTAGATAGTCTTCTTCGCATTCTTTTTTAAGAATTCTAAAATTTTCTATAATTTGAGAAAGTGGATGATGGTTGATTGTGTATTGATGTCTTTTTAAAAAGTATTCTTGTAGGATTGATTCTTCCCAAATATCTAATCTTGGAACGGCTTCGTAGCATCTTTCAAGAATTCCTTCTAGTTTTTCTGCTGAATTTGCGATGAGTTGATTCATATCATATACTTCTTCATAAGAGGATAATTTTGCACCGTTGTTTGTTTTTATTTTTTCATTATTTAAAATATTATAGATATTTTGAGCATTATAAAGTTCATTGACTAATCTTTGATTTCTTCGAAACTCTTCTTTATCCACTAACTTTGCGATTTTTTGGACTATATGAAATATAAATGAGTTATAATTAAAAAAATTTTTAAATGAGGAAATTTCAAATTCTTCATTAGAAGTTATGTTTTTTAGTCTCTCTTTTCTTTCTTGTTCTAAGGCTTCTATTTGAGGATTTCTATCAGGTTTTACTAATATGGCTTTAAAGGATCCTTCTCCATACAAAAATGTAATTTCTCTATTATATATATTTCTAAGTTTGGGTACAATATCCATTAATTTCCTGAATGGTCCGTATGATTCTGGTGCTACAGAGAAATCATATCCATATATTTTTGTATCAAAAATTTCATTCCAAAAAGAACTGTCTTTTCTACAGATCCATTCTATATTCTCTTCAATATATTCTTTTCCTTTTTGTCTTTCTTCCTTTCCTCTATATTCTTTATAATATAATGTAATAAATTTCTTAAATAATGCTGCAGAATCAGGATCTTTTGGATTGAGTCCATTATAGACTTCAATTCCTTCTTGAACTACATTCATTGCTTGTCTTCTATTTCCTACTAAAGATTCAATATTTGCAAG
>JAUYPF010000034.1 GCA_030697685.1 bacterium
TTTGATCTATATCACATCTTCTTCTATTACTCGAGGAGAACATGATGGCGTTGTATTTCCTGGAATGGCTGAACGATCATTTGTACACACAAATACATGTATTTTTGGTTTTGTAGGGATGAGTTCCATAGTTCTTTGAATAATTCTTCTTTGTTTTTCTCTTCTTAAAACTTTTGTAGCTCTATAGAAGTTTATTTTTCTCAGTCTATTATAATTTGCATATACTATACCTTTTGGATAATAGTTTTAGAAAGATTTAAAACAGGAAGGTCTTTTTTCTTTTTTATGTCTCTTACACTTTTCGCAAGCCTTTTTTCCTGTAATAGTCCTCCTCCTTCAGAAACAGATGCAGAGAAAATTACTCCTTATGACAAGATGTCTTATCAAGAAATGATAGCCCAAATTCATACTCCAGAGGAAGTTCAAGATTATATATCTCATTATATTACCAAAGAAGAAGAAGAGGAGCCTTATGCTTATTCTTTTCGTCTCTTCCATGAAAGAAGAAAAGGAGATTGTTCTGAAGCAGTTGTTGCAGCAGCAGCTTTATTGATTGATGATGGATATCCCCCTTATGCACTTATTTTTCGTTCTCATTATCTTCATTCTGATAAACATGGGATCTTTGTTTATGAAAGAGAGGGTTATTGGGGCTCTTTGGGTATTAATAATTCTGATGTCATTCCGCCTTTTTACACTTTAGAAAAGCTTGCTGCTAAGTTTGGTATGTATAGAGAATATGCTTTTGTACGTTTGTCTGTAGAGGATTTTCCTGGATGGATTTCCGGTTCTGAAGATCTTAATAGAAATAAAAGATTCTTTGGTTTGCAGCCAGTATATAAAAGGATAGAACGATGAGCCATTTACGTGGAACACTTTTTGGAACTTTGTTAAGTTTTCCATTTTTCTTTTTTATCTTGGATTTTTCTTTTGCAAGTATTTTCTTTAGTTTTGTTTTTGGATTTTTTCTTTGTATATTGTGGAAGAGTTCGAAGGGATAAAAAATATATTTACTCCTCTTTAATAGTAAAGTATATAAACCCGCTCAATGTTGTCTTGGAATATGAAAGTGTTACTAAGAATATTGGCTGCAGGATCTTTTACTTTAGGTACTGCAAACTGGTCTTATGCTGCTGATCCTGTTCTTGCTTCTAAAAATACCTGCACATCAGAAGCGGCTTGCATTAGCGATTTATTAAGTTACATAAATGAAGTTGATGGTCTTACTGAGATTAAAGATTTAGGTGGGCCTATTGAAACTGCTCAGCAATTGGTGTATGGGAACGTGCCAGATGGAAAAGTAACACGTGCTGAAGCGATTGACCGAAATATAAAATTTTGTTTTCCAAGTAGCAGACCAGAATTGTATGAAAAAAGTTCTGATAATGGTGCGCCAAGTTGTACAGCTGTTGGTTCTGTGCCTTTGAGAGCAAATTTTCCTATTACTGAAGAAGATGTTCGTAACGAAAGGGGTATGTCTACATTTGGTTATTGTACATATACTTCGATGTATGATGATGTTATGAGAGCAATGATTAAAGAAAATTTTCAACTTTATGATATCAATAAAGATGATGTGATTAGCAAACTTGATGATACAAATAATGATAATATGATTACTCTGGAAGATATACTTTTTACTAGAGCTGATCCTTAATTTTTTGTGGGTTAGAATAATTGTTTTAGAGTAAGGATTTAAACTTCTTTTACTTCTGAATCTGCTGCCATGACAAAACGAATGCCAACACCGAGGTTCATGAGTGCAGAAAGCATTGCCATATGCTCGATACCAGAGCCTGAAGTCATGTTTATTGCAATGTCACCAGAAATTTTTTCTTTGAGGGCTTCTTGAATTATTTTTTTCATACTCTCTGTTCCTTTATTCACATCTATAATAATACATTTTACTTCTTTTTGTGAGGAGAATTTTTCTTTGCCAAAATCATTTGTTATTAGAAAAATATTCTTCCATTCATGATTATTAATCAATTTTGCAACTTCGATCCAAGAACCTTTTCCTGTACTTAAGCAAGCTACTAAGTCTGTCATTCATATTTATCTATATATTAATATATTTAAACATTATGTGTATGCAAATATACCTACTCTTCTATAGAAAAGCTTTAATATCCACTCTTCTCTTCACGTCATATGGAAGATGTTATTCAATATATTTGTAATGATTGCAGATTTCGTTTTAAGCGAAAATCAGGCTGGAGAGATACTGTTTGTCCTAATTGTGGCAGAGAAAGCAGCTTTGAGCGAGGAGATAATACTATTAACAAATTTATTAGTGAAGTAGATTAATTTTCCCTTTTTGCCAGTCACGTAAAATCATTCTGGCAGTCTCATCGATGTTTGATTTTCCTCCTTTGCTGAGTTTTTTATATTTTATTGCAATATTCTCTATAACTTTTTCAGGGGATGTTTCTTTGACACCATAATATTGGCAGATAATTGTTTTTTTATTTTTAATGAGCTCCATTGCTGCTAAATCTGGATCTTTTGTTTTGGTAAAATCTTCTGCGCCTATCATTGCGAGCTTGATTTTGTCTTTTTCCATGTATGGAAGAACTCCTGGTGTATCAATAAGATAGACATTATCAGTAATTTTAATGAGTTGTTTTGCTTTGGTATGGCCTGAGTGTGGTGAGGTTGAGGCAGATTTTCTGCCTTTCAATGCATTAATCACAGAGCTTTTTCCTGTGTTTGGATAGCCTACAACGCCTACAGATACTTTTTGTCCTTGAGCAATTTCTAGGATTTTATGCAATAAAATAGTTGTTCCTTTATGTTCTTTTGCAGAAATGTAAATGCAGTTTGGATATTTCTTTTTCCATTTTTCAAGCGTTTTTCTCTCTACAAGGTCTGATTTGTTTAAGACATAAATAATATCTTTTTCTCCTGCTTTGTCAATGAGTTCTGGATTGTCTGTTTGCTCTGGAAAACGAGCGTCAAGGACAAGAATAATAATATCTGCCTGTTTTACGACGTGATTGACAATGTCCCAAAAGTTTTTCATAGCTTTTTAAAAGAGTCTTCCTTTTAAAAACTATGGGGAGAAAAAATACATTCTTGAATAGTAATAGGAAATTCAATAATAGAAAAAATGGTTGTGACTCTTCTTTTACCATCTATTAAAAGAGTTGTATCTAAAAGTGTACTCTTTTTCGGTCCTTTAGCTTCAAGTTCCATAATTCTTATAAATATCAGAAAAAATAACCTTAATTATGAAAACAATTCTTTTTATACTGAGTATTTTTCTTCTTTTGACTTTATTACCTTTTGTTTCTGCAGATGCTTGTGATGATTTTTGTATTGATACTGATTATTCTTATGGGGCTTGTAGAGAAACTACTGAAAAGAATGGTTTTTGTGAAGGAAATAATGAGAAAGTTTATGGATTTTCTGATTGTGAGAATTACGAGCGCTGTTGTTGCGGTTTTGGGGAAGTAGAAGAAAATAGTGAAGATGTAGAGGATAGTTCTTCTGATGAAGCATCTTCTGAAACTGCTGAAAAAGGCCCTCTTGCTGAAAATATCTTTTTACCTTTAGTTCTTTTAGTGGTTCTTCTTGCTTTGGGTGTTATTTTAAAGAAAAAGGTTTTTCGAAAAGAAGAAGAGAAAAAAGAAGAAGATGTTAAGGAAGAGTAATTACTTTAATTTTTTTATCTTTTGTTCCGATTCTTATGTTTTTTAATTCGAATTTCTTTATACCTTGAGCTTCTGCCCATTTCTTTGCAGATTCTTCAGAAGTAAATGTTTTTGGTCTTTTTTTCCTTTCTCGATTTTCTGGTCTTGCAGATCCTAAATGTGTAGGAGAAGCCATTCTTCTTTTTGTCCTTGTGTGAACTTTTTTCATTAAGTTTGTTATTTTTTTCAAGTATTTAAATGCTTTTTGTTCTGTGAGTATCTCTTTAGAGTGGTATCAATTAGAAAGACTTATAAACTAGTTATTATTTCATGGTGGTATCAAAACTCGCGAGGTTTATGAAAATGAATACAAAATATGGAATTTTAAGTGTTATTGGAGCTGGATTGGTTACACCTACCTATGCTCAAGAAGGAACTACAAAGGCTTTAGAAAATAAAGCTGGGGAATATAGTGTTGTTATGGTACCTGAAGGAACACCTTTATATCAAGTTGCTTCTGAGTTTGTCAGAGGAAATGATAATCTTGAAGATGGTATCTTGAAAACAGCACTTTGTGATGATTGGAAAGTTCGAAGAGATGTTTCCAATGCAAATAATGATATTGCTCGACTTACTGCAAAAGTTGCAGATGAAGTTGGTATGAAAGACTTACAAAAAGCTATGCTTGCTGATGATCTGTATGCTAAGATAAAGGATGGATCTAACTGTGAAAGTAATCCAAAATATGAAACTGTTCTTGGTGCAGATGGCCTTTATGGAGATGGTTTTGCAAAATTAAAAGGATATAGTGGAAAAGTAGCTGTTGTTATTCCAGCAAAGTATTTTACTGAAATTGCTGTTGCTGAAACTCCTGTAGAAACTCTAGTAGAAGCACCAGAAGTTAAAATTGTTGTTGCTGAAGAAGGAATTAAAACTCCTGTAGAAACTCCAGTTGTTGAAGCTCTAGTAGAAGCACAAGTTGCTGAAACTCCTGTAGAAGAAGCTATTATCAAACAAAAAACACCTGCTCCAATGCTTACACGAGCTCCTGAAGTAGAATCTTTTAATCTTAGTGAAAGCCCTTCTTCTTATGGAAGAGTTGCAGGCGGATATCAGTATATTCATGAATTTGCTGAAGCTCCATTAAATGGACATGGTCTTTGGTTAGAAGGATATACTCGAGTGCCTTTGAAAAATCAAGATGAAGCTGGTATTGATGTAAATCATGCATGGTTTACTAACCTTATATATACAGGCAATGCTGAAAATAAAGTACTAGTTATGGATCTTGATATGAGTCCAGTCTATTCTAAAGCTATTGGAGAAAAAATGACTCTTACTTTAGGAGCAAATATTGATGCACGAACAGCAACAGCTAGTTATGCTGGTGTCGATGCAAAAGTAGGGCAATGGGCTTTAGGTCCAGAACTTGCGCTTGAAGGAAGTCTTGGAAAAATAAGTTATGATGTAAGTGCATCTCTTGGATGGGGTAATGTTTCTACACAAGTAGACATTCCTGGATATACTGCAACAAAAGATGCTTTAACAAAAGCAAAAGTTGATGCAGTTGTTGGTTTGCGTATTGTTCCTAGCTTATGGCTTGGTGGCGTTGCACGAGTAGAAAATGATTCTCAAGATGCAAGCACTCAAGATGGCGGACTTGTTCCACAAAATGCAACTCGGTACACTTTAGGTGGAAGAGCTAGTGTTGAAGCTGGAAAAATTATTGAAGTTGATTTTGGACTTGAAAAAGTTCTTTTGAATACACAAGCTGGAGATACTACTTTGGCTGATACTGGCTCTGTTGTAGCTCGTGTTGGAGTAGCATATAATTGGTAAGCTTTTGCTTATCCATTTGGAGGACAAAAACATGAAACAAGCATTTTTATTTTTTGTATCTTTGCTTATACTTTTAGGTTCAGCTGTTGCAGTAGAAGCATTGGATGTAGTTATTACACCAAGCTCTCCTGATACAGATGATGCTTTGAAGGCATATGTCAAAGGATACGAAAGCACTACATTTGATTTTTATTGGATGAAAGATGGTGATACATACAAAACTGGTACAGGAACATCAAGTACTTTAGCTGCATCTTATACAGATGCCGGAGATACTTGGACTGTCAGTGTTTGGACGCCGGAAAGTGCGTGGTATGATTCTTATGAAGTTGGAGATGAATCTGTAATTATTGCAGGAGAAGCTCCAAGTACTTCTGATGGAAATGTTATCATTGAACCTTCAGATGCTTGCACTGATGATGATCTTCGTGCATATGTTGAAGGATATGAAAGCACTGTTTTTGATTTTTATTGGATGAAAGATGGAGCTACATATAAAACAAGTACAGGAACATCCAGTACTTTACCTGATTCTTATACAGATGCAGGAGATGTTTGGACTGTTGTTGTTTGGGTTCCAGAAAGTGCATGGTATGATAGTTTTGAATACGGAAGAGATTCTGTAGAAATTCAAGATTGTGCAGAAGGAGAAGTTCCTGAATATCCAGATGGCCAAGTTGTTATTGAGCCAAGTGATGCATGTGATGAAGATGATCTTCAAGCATATGTTGAAGGGTATGAAAGTGATGTCTTTGACTTTTATTGGAGCATGGGCGGAGTTACTTATTATACAAGTGCAGGTACTTATAGTATCCTTGATGCTTCATATACAGATGTCGGAGATGTCTGGACTGTGAGTGCTTGGGTTCCTGAAAGTTCTGGGTATGATAGTTTTGAAGTAGATCGTGTTTCTATTACAATACAGGATTGTGCAGAGGATGATAACAGAGCTCCACGAGCTGCTGACATTCAAATGAGTATAGAAGAAGGAGATTTTGTTGATGTTGATTTGAAGCAATTTTCCACTCTCATTAGTTATTCTCTTTATGCAACATTAGCACAAAGCAGAGAAATGACAAATGTTCCTGCATATGATGCTGATGGAGATGTTCTTTCTATAAGCTATGATAGAATTCTTGATGCAAATGGACAATGGCAAACTGTAGAAGGTGATGCTGGTGTTTATGTTGTAATAGGAACAGTCAGTGATGGTTTAGAAAGTACTGATGTTAATATTAGAATTACTGTTGATGCAGCAGAAGTTGTTGATACAGAAGCTCCACTTGTTACAGACATTTACTTTAGTGTTGAAGAAGGAGATCTTGCATTGGTAGAAGTTGTGTATACAGATAATTATGCAACATATTTGCTTGCAGAATATACACGTTTTTTCTATGAAGAAAATACTATTTATGTCTATGATGCAGATTCTGTAGAAAGTGATTTGGCATATAGCTTTGCAGCACCTTTTGATGCAAATGGACAATGGCAAACTGTAGAAGGCAGTGCTGGTGTTTATATTTCTAGTCTTAGTGTTACAGATTTAGAAGGAAATATTGGCGTTGGAACTATTACTTTGACTGTTGAAGCTCCTGAAGATACTGATGGGGATAATACCGCACCTGTCTTAGAAGACATTGCTGACATTGAAATCAATGAAGGAGAAAGTCTTTCTGTTACTGCTGTTGCAAGCGATGCTGATGGAGATCCTCTCAGTTATATCTTTAGTGGTATTCCTGAAGGAAGTATTTCTGGAAGTACTTGGGCTTGGACAACTAGCTTTGTTGATGCAGGACAATATGATATTACTGTAACTGTAAGTGATGGGCAAGCAAGTGATAGTACAAGCTTTATTGTTAAAGTCAATGATGTTGATACTGGTGAAGAAGAAGTTCACAGAAGCGATTACGAAGGAGATCTTCTTGAAGTCAGTGAAGTTCGTGTTTTGAATGCAGATAGTTTGTATTCTGCATATGATGTATCTGATATGGATCTTGAAGCTTCTGGTGTTTTCTCTGTAGAGGATGGTTACTTACAGAGTACTGGAAGTGACAATGAGATCAAAGTTTTCTTAGCAATGCACAACAGAAATAGCTTTGATGCAGATGATATATCTGTAACTTTTATCTTTGATGGAGAAGAATACTTTAGTTCATTTTCTGATTTAGATAGAAGTGAAGAGGAATCACAGATCTATAGTATTGCTATCCCAGAAGATTTAGAGACAGGAAAATATGCACTTCGTGTAATTGTTGAGAGTGATGATATCTCTTATGAAAAAGCTTTTAATCTTAATGTTGTAAGTCTAGGAGATTACATTGCTCAGCCAGTTACTGAAGAAGACTCTGTGCGAGAAGCTGTTACAAGTTTCAAAGAGAAGGTTAAGAATTTATTCGCCTTTCTTTTTTAATTTTTTTTAATTTCATAATTATTATATATTTTATATATTCTCTAGGGATTAGATTCATCTCTCTCCTATTTCATATAGCTCTTTTATGGTTAGTAGTTTAGAAAAATTGGTGTTAGGCGTAATTACCCTTGTTTCTTTATCCAGGTGTCGAGACATTTCTTATGATACAGAAAGTGGTGGATATGTTGTTTTGTATCCAAGCAATCCAAGTATGGAAGATGATTTGCATTGCTTTGTTGAAGACTATGAAAATACTGCCTTTGATTTTTATTGGATGAAAGATGGAGCAACTTACAAAACAAGTACTGGAACTTCAAGTCTTTTAGAAAATGTTTCCTTTCATAGTGGAGATTATGTTGAATGCTCTGCATGGGTGCCAGAAAGCTCTCAATATGACTCTTTTGAAATAGGAACGAGTGGCGTGTATATTCAGTAAGGTTTATATATTTCTTTTTTTATTTTCTTTATATGCTTATTTCTCTTTTATCATTTGCCATCGCAGAAGAACCTTCTGTACAAGTTGTAGGGCCTTTCTCTCAAGAAAATCCACGAGACCTTTTTAGTACTCAATATAATTGTGGCACATTTCTTTCTGGAAGTGTCTTAGAATGCTATGATTTAGGCAAAAATGTTTTTAACACAAGAGTTAGTACTAAAGATTATTGTAGGCTTTACACTTTTCATGAAAACACCTTTGTTGAGTTAGGTTCTCTTTCTTTTTGTATGGAGAGTCTTGTGAAGCCAATTAGTAAAGGAGAAGATATTTTGTATATATTAGCTAGTTTTAATTTAGCTTTAGTTGTCACTAATAAGTAGTTTAAAAACGAAAGGTTTATAAACAAGCTTTCTTCTTAAAAAGGTATAATAAACTATAGAAAAGGAGACAAAATGAAACAAAATATTTTAGGTTTAGTTGGGCTTTTGATGGCTAGAGATGCTTTGGCTCATGAAAAAGTTCGTGTTCCTGAACTTATTGATTGTTATGCAGATAATGTTCATTATCGTGTTCTGAATCCGGATTCAAATCCTCGTTTAGAAGTTTATGCTATTCTTGGTCCAAAACAAGAAGAGCTTATTGATAGTTTTTCTTTGGGAAATCCTGATGAAATTTTTGGGCACAGATTGGATTTTCTTTTAGGATATAGCCTTCAATGCTTAGAGAAGGAGAGAAAAAAATGAAAACATTTCTTTTGCTTTTTGCTCTTTTTTTGATTCCTTTTGTTCATGCAGATAGTTCAAACTATAATATTGATTCTGTGTATGTGAATGGGATTGAAGTAAATGCAGATACTAAAGTACAAGTGGAGTTAGGGAGTACTGCACAAATTCAAGTGTATCTTGAAGGGGCTGGAGAAGCGACTGATGTGCGTGTGCGTGCATGGATTGGCGGCTATGAATATGGCAGTATTGAAGAAACTAGTGAAGTTTTTGAGATAAATAATGGTATTTCTTATAAGAAAATTCTTAATTTAAAAGTTCCTGAAGATCTTGATGTTTCTAGCAATGAATATACTCTTCATGTAGAAGTGTATGATAGTGAAGAAAGAGAAAATAGAGAATATGTTTTGTATTTTGAACAAGAACGACATGATGTTGTTGTTGAGGATATTCTTTTTTCTGCAAATACTGTTGCTCCAGGTGATTATCTTAGCGTTAAAGTACGCTTAGAAAATCAAGGTGCAAAAGATGAAGAGAATTTGAAAATTACAGTAAGCATTCCTGAACTTGGTATTTCCAATAGAGTCTATATGGATGAGCTTGCTTCTGGAGAGCAAGAAAGTGCACAAAGTGCGTATTTAGTTATTCCTAGAGATGCTGCTGGAGAGCATGAAGTGCTTGTGAGTGTTTCTTATAATAATGATTATTCTGAAATTATTGAGAGAAGTTTTATTTTAGTTTCTGGTGAGCAAGTATATGATGAGGATACTTTTGTTTCTATTTCAAGCATTACTGATCTTGTTGCTGGTGAAGAAAGCAGCTATAAAGTGCAAGTTACTAATTTAGGTGAGAATACAAAATTGTTTTATTTGACTGTTGAAGGATTGAATCCAGAGTATACAGAAAAAATTCTTGTTGCTCCAAGATCTAGTGGAGAGTTTATTTTTACTTTAGAGCCTGAGGAAGCTGGAGCTTCTTATGTGTTTGTTCAAGTTGATACAGATGAAGGCATGGTAGCACAGAAATTGTTTAGTGTAGATGTTCAAGAGAAAAGTTCTGTAGCTGTTGTGCTTGTGAGTGTTGTTGTTGTTCTTTTGATTGCAGGATTTGTTATTGCATATTTGCGGAGATTATAATATGAAACATAGTACTATATTTGGAATTGGGATTATCGTTGGCGCGTTAGGAGCGATCCCTTATGCTGTGCATAAGTTTCAGGAGAAAATAGAAGAAGAAACACGAGAAGAAGAGGCTCGAACACGGCACATTGACTGGCAAAATTATTTTGTTGAGGTTTGCCAATTGAGAGGAGGTTATGCTTCTGTTACAGATAAAGTTGTTGATTTCTGTGATGAGGATGATGAAGAAAAAGAAAGAGATCGTATTCTTGAAATTTCAAAAGGTGATGGTTCTTATATGAATGATGTTGGAACTGTTCGAAAAAAAAGACAATACTATACATCACATGTACGTGAAGTTCCTCAAGGATTTGGGGGAG
>JAUYPF010000043.1 GCA_030697685.1 bacterium
TTTGACTATTTCCTAATAAAATTTCTAAATCAGAAATACCAAGTATTGCTACTTCAAAAGTGTCTTTATCTTTTCTTTTCAATGCAAGTCTGCTTGCTTCATAATAAGAATTCTTTGCAATTTTCCACTGTCCATATTGTGTGCTAATTCTTCCTAACAATAAAAGACTTGGACTGTGAGTGCTATCTTCTCCTAATGCTACGCGCACTTCCCGTAGTGCAAGGCTATAGTTTTTTACAGAAAATTGTTCTTCTGCCATACGAAATTTTTCTCTTGCTTTAAGATTAAATGGCCTATGTGCAAGATCTGTAACAACATCGATAAGCTCTTTATGGCGTTGTTCTTGACCTTGGTTTAAGATATTGAGTTGTGTATGTATACCTTTAAGGATCATTCTGTGTTTTTTTTGTTCGTAATGGATATCTGCAAGAGACTCATCCAAAGTATCAAAACCCCATTCAAGTGATCCAGAAATAGATCGTAAAAGAAATGTTTGTAATCGTAATTCATCATGGATCTCTTCTGTTTCTCCTAAAAGAGATGTTTGCACTCCAAGACTTAAGGAAGCTATCCCTACACCAAATTCCGCAATACTCTCTAAATTCCCCAAGGATTCTGCTATGTCATAAAGCTCCTCAGTATTATCTCCTATTTTTCTAAGTTCTTCATTTCCTTCCTCATGTAAATGTTGTATATTCTCTAAAGTAAAATTTGCTTTCCTTTGTAGTTCCTGAATCTCTTCTAAAGTATAATTCCCATCAGAGATCATTCCTCCAATATAATTCAAAGTATCCTCTAAACCTCCAAAGTCTATATTTACTTCAAACGGTCCAGGAGAATCAGAATAGGCATAAGAGCCAACATTTTCTTCATAGGTTTCTCGAATTGTTGCAATGTCTTTACCAATATTTTTTACAAGAGCAGTTTGTTGATTGAGATCATAACTCTCTGGAAGTCTTTCACGAAGAAGAGATACTAAATTTTCATCTGCCATGTTCACTTATAAGGAATAACTCTTTTATTTAAGTATATCTTTTCTAACACACCACCAAAACCCTTATAAAGAAAGAAAAAAACCAAAAAGCTACTCGTAAACACTACCTAGAGTAGGAGAGCATTATGGAAAAAAAAGAAATTTTAGAAGCAATACAACAACTGAAGAAAGATTCTCCAAAAAGAAATTTCTCTCAAAGTTATGACTTTCTCGTAAAATTACAGCATTTTGATCCAAAAAAGAATGAGAATAAAGTGGATGTATTCGTTGCTTTGCCATATTCTCTAGGAAGAAAACAAACAGTTTGTGGCTTAGTCGGCGGTACTTTGTACAACGATGCAAAAGCAAATTGTGATCATACTATTGGCCAGGAAGAATTTAAATCAATGGCAGGCAATGCAAAAGAATTAAAAAAGCTTGCACGAAAATATGATTTCTTTATCGCTCAGGCAGATATCATGGGGCCTATTGCAACTACTTTCGGAAGATACCTTGGTCCAAAAGGGAGAATGCCAAATCCAAAAGCAGGAGCAATTGTTCCTCCAAAGGGCTCTACAAAACCAATTGTAGAAAAATTACAAAAAACTGTTCGCTTAGCAATTAAAAACAATGAGATGGCAGTGCGTTGCCCTATTGGAAAAGATTCAATGAAAGATGAAGAAGTCGCAGAGAATATTCTCACTGCATATACTTCTCTAGTCCAAGTTCTTCCCCAGCACGAACAAAACATCAAATTCATACTTCTCAAACTTACCATGAGCAAGGCTGTTGCCATAGGTGGCAAAAAATGAACAAGCCAAAAGCTTATGTTAATGATGCAAAGAAGCAAGTAGTCAAATCCTTGTCAAAGCAAATTCAAGAATATCCTATTATTGGCCTTGTAGACATGGAAAATCTTCCTGCAATGCAATTACAAAAAATGAAGAAATCCCTTCGTGGAAAAGTAGTGATTGCAATGGCAAAGAAGAGATTGATTAAACTGGCATTAAAACAATCTCCAAAAGGATTAACAGAACTATCTGAGAGAATTCGTGGTATGCCTGCACTTATTTTCACAAAAGAAAATCCTTTCAAACTCTACAAAACTCTTTCAGCAAGCAAAAGCCCAGCACCTGCAAAAGCAGGACAGCATGCACCAAAAGATATTATTGTTCCAGCAGGAAAAACCAGCTTTGCCCCTGGGCCAATTATTGGAGAGCTTGGTCAACTAGGTATCAAGGCTGGTATTGAAGATGGAAAAGTTGCAATTAAACAAGATAAAGTTCTTCTGAAAGAAGGAGAACTAGTAACAAAAAAAATTGCAGAAGTATTAACACGATTAAATATTCTTCCTATGGAAGTAGGTTTGAATATTGTTGCAGTTTTTGAGAATGGTATTATTTTCGATAGAAAAGTTCTTGAGATTGATGACAAGATCTATCTTGCAAACCTCATTAAATCACATAATGAAGCAATGAACTTAGCTGTTAAAATTGGTTATATTTCAAAAGACACGATTAATGTACTACTCAGCAAAGCACATAGAGAGGCAATGGCCCTTGCAGATGGAAAAGATATCCTGACAAGCGACAATGTCAACAAACTCTTGGCAAAAGCTGAAGCACAAGCAAATGCTTTAAAGAAAAAAGCACATATTGAATAGTAGGAGGAAAACAAGATGGAATATGTATATGCAAGCCTGCTTTTATTTCGAGCAAAAAAAGAAATTAATGAAGCGAATGTAAAAAAAGTCTTAGAAGCTGCTGGAGTCAAGGTTGACGATGGAAGAGTGAAAGCTTTAGTTGCTGCACTTGATGGCGTAAACATCGAACAAGCAATCAAAGAAGCTGTTGTTCCAATGGCTGCTGCACCAGTTGCACATGGCCATGCACCAGAAGCTAAGAAAGAAGAGAAGAAAGAAGAGAAAAAATCTGCTGAAGAATCCGTAGCTGGACTTGGGAGCTTGTTTGGATAAACAATTTGTTTTTTTTATTTGTTTTTCTTACTTTTCTCGTCTCCAAAAGCTATTTAAAGAGGAACTAATTTAACAATATCAAGACGCAAACAACGAACAGAGGATTTCTCATGGGAGAGGAAAATACACAAGAACCAACACAGGATATTTCTAGCCTAAAGGCAAAATTAGATTTACTTAATTCTGAAAAGGAAAAATGGTTTGCAAGAAAAGAAGAACTCAAGCAAAAGATTGCCGATCTTATTAAAGAAGTCCGTGAAGTAAAAACAAAGAATGATTCATTTTCTAATTCTATTAAAGAACTCAAAGAAAAAAGAGATGCACAGAATGCAGATGTAAGGAGACTTATTGATGAAATTAAAGAAATGAATAAGAAAAAGGACAATAAAGTTGTTTTGGATAAAAAAGACCCTATTGCCATAAAAAGACGTATAGAACAACTTACTACAAGAATAGAAACAGCTGCAGTATCTTTTGATGATGAAAAGAAATGTATGAAAGAAATTAAACAGCTCAAAAAAGAGTTGGAGCTTGCAAAGTCTTTTATGGATGCAGGAAAAGCAGCAAGTGAAGTTTCTAAAAAAATTGATATTTCAAAAAATAAAGCCGAAGAATTCCATGCACAAATTTCTGGATTAGCAAAAGAAAATAAGGAATCCTATAAAGAATTTACAAGATTATCAAAAGAAATTAATCGAGTAAAAAAAGAACAAGAAGATGCTTTTGACAAATTTATAAAATTTAAACAAGAGTTTTCTGAAGTAAATAAAGGCTTCAAAGATGAAATTAAGAAAGTAAATGTAAATCAAAGAGATCATAAACAAGTCCAAAAGAAGCGAAAAGAAAGAGCTGTCAGTGAAAGAAAAGAACTGGATCACAGAAAAATTGAAGAGAAGAAAGTAAAAGTTGAAGAAAAAATAAAGAGTAAAGGAAAGAAAATTCTAACAACAGAAGATCTCATTGCATTCCAAGCTAGCGAAGAAGAGAAATAATTACTTCTTCACAATTTCTTGAACATCACTCCAAATAGGAATAGTTTTAACTTTATATTTTTCTACAAGCAAAATCCACACTCCTGCAACAAAAATTGTTGATACAAGATGCCAAAATAAAATATGCACTGCATCAAAATAGTTATTCCCATAGTTAATATAAACGAAAATGAGTACTAATATTCGTACTATATTCAAAGAAAAAATAAAAATACTTCCTAAAAAAAACATTTTCAGTCCTTGAAGAAAAGAAATACCTCTAGTAAGAAGAAGTAATTCTAAAAGCAGTACATATGCCAATGTTGCAGCACATGCAGGGATAAAAGAAAAACTCACCTCTGCAAATTGCACGCTCATTCCATATATTTGTACATCATAAAAAATTTGTAAAAGAAAATAACTCACATAAAAAGTAATAGGTAAGAAAAATAAAGAAAACAATCCGCTGCTTAATCCAACAAGCAAAGCGAAACTATAACGAATAAGAATGGATTTCATAAGCATATTTTAGGGGGATGTTTTAGAAGTTCATCAATAATTGTTATGCCAGATAAAATGTCTTTACTATTTACAATCCCAATGCCGCTATGCACATTTCTTACAGGAACTCCCAATACTGTGGTTGGAATTCCTCCTTTTGAAAGAGAAATATACAAAGCATCTGTTGTTCCGAAATCACTAACCCCTGGTTGTAAACCTAGTTTTTTCTTTTTAGCAATATCCTTAATATTGTTATTTAAACAGCTATTAGAAAGTGTCTGCGAATCCATAATAGAAAGTACAGGACCTTTTCCTAATGCTCGTGTCATATCACCGCCTATATCATTGGCATCAAGTACATCAATGACAAGCGCCCACTCAGGATTAAGATTATATACAGAAGTCTTTGCTCCATACAAGCCAACTTCTTCTTGTACTGTAAACACAAAATAAATTTCTCCAGGATATTTTTTTACTTTTTTAATCAATTCCAGAAGTATAAAACAACCAACTCTATCATCAGCCGCCTTTCCCATAATATAATCTTTTGATCCTAAATAATGAGCTCTTTTTTCAAATTCAACAAATGTTCCAACTTCAACACCTATTTTCTGTAATTCAATTTTACTCAGCCCTGTATCCACAAATAAGTCTTCTTTTTTTGGAAGTTCTGTTATTGTTTCTCCAGAGCTAAGTTTTGAAGTAGAAATAATCCCCATAATTGTTTTTTTTCCATTAACTGGAATGAGAACTTTTTGATTAAGACATGCAAGTGTATCAATGCCACCTATAGGAGAAATTTTAAGAGTCCCATCTACATTAATTTTATTTACCATAAGTCCAACTTCATCCATGTGTGCAACAAGCATCACACTTTGTCCTTTCCCTTTCTTATGCACAATTAAATTTCCGAACTTATCTACTTGCATATCTTTACAATAAGGCTTAATTTTTTTCATAAGATATGAACGAATAGCACTTTCATGTCCACTTGTAGAAAGAACATTCATTAGGGAAATCAACTCTTCCATAGGATTATATAAAGAAATAATCCTTATAAACTTTTGCAAACTTTTTTAAATACTGCCTTTAAACTGAAGTGTATGCATATACACAAAGCTTATTTCCAAGAGCCTACGAAAGGAGAAATTTCTCAATACACAAGAAGAGAAGCACAGAATAATCTTGTAGATAGAATTAGTTCACTCGGAGAACAAGAACATATTTTAATAAATAGAATACTCATTCCTGAAAATTATAATAATAGCTGGCATTTTCTTCGTCATGGAGACAGAGTACATCTCAGATTTAGAGATCTTATTCAAAGATCAATAAGTAAAAGAAACGCAGCTGTTCCTGTAGATCTTCGTATCAGAGAGTTTGATGCTTTAAAAGAAAAAGCAGGTGCTTTCTCAGGCTATGACTATACACCTTTAGATATAAAACCATATAACCATCAAGATACAAGAACACGAAGAGTCAGCCTTGTTGAATGTCTCGAGGGTGCAAGGATCTATGCCTATACACACCAAGTGCCTATGCCACCTATTGAAGTGGAGCAATATACAGATGCAAAAGCAGTAGAAAAAGATGGGGCATTTTTTCATGTACATGTCCCGAGTAGAATCAAAGGACAGGGAAGATACCGCTTTAATCTTACTTCAGTTCCTATACGAGATAATCTCAATAAATGGAGCATTGCCTGGGCAACTGCAAGTGAAGGACATGATTGTCTTCGAGGGATGTACATGGGCATTCGTTATGCACAAAAAGAAGACTCACAGATATTTAATTGGTGTGCACATGAAATAGCTGCATACATTGCAACGATGAATAAGATGAATCACCGAGGAACGCGAACACCTTTACAAATGTCACAAATTGCTTTACCAACACAATTAACAGTTAACTTTTACAAACGCCTTTGCGATAGTGTTCTTATTAACGATGCCAAAGTTGGAGAAAAAGAAAATATTCGAGTACTCAATAAAGCAGAGCAAGAATATCTCCTTTGGGGTCTGGTACATAAAAAAGGTCATAATCCAACATTTTTTGCAGAAGCAAATCTAAAAAATTATGATTGGAAACTTAGGCACTTGGTTTGAGAACATCGTTTTAATCTATAGTTTGTTGTATGTATTTTTTTAGTTTTAAATTTGGTGAAGTTTAGGTATTAATCCTTACCGTAACAATCCTGAAAACTTGACTAAATATTCAGCCATGTTAAATTTTTCTATAGATGGAAAATCACTAAACACTTGTACTTCTACAACACGAGGACGCTCAAATATTTCATCAAACATGATATCTACACCTAATAAATTATAATTTAGTGCATGGGCAGTTTTCTTGGCAATCTCACGCATATTCATCAATGATGTATGAGGTAATAGCGACAAAGGGTGATGTTTAACATTCCCTCCTTGCGAAAAATTTGTTAAAATATTTTCTAAAGTATTAAATCGTGTAAAAAAATGAGGCACAATACCATTGACCACATACGCACGTACATCAAATTTACATCCCTCTTTGAGCAGAGGTGTTTTTATTTCTTTCTCAATAATTACTTCTCCTTCCAAAATTTGTTGAAGTAATTCACTTCTATTAGTAATATCTGTAAATGGCCATCTTTCATTTTTCTCATAATTATTTAATTTATTATTCCCAACCTTATAATTAGTAAACCATCCTGATGCACCAAGATAGGTAATGCCTTTGCCTTCCGCACCATAGCGACATTTTACAAAAACGCCACGTTCTGATGAAATATGTTCTAAAACATTTAATATATTTCTATCTAAAATTTGTTCTGTAGTAGATATATTATTATATTGTAACGCTTTCACAACTTTAATCTTATCACGATCAAATGCTGCTTGTTGTGGTGTAATAATATACTCCAATCGTTCCTCATGGTATGCTTGACATAGTGATTCGTGTACTCCCTTAAAAAAATTATCAAGATTTTTGTAAATCAGAAAAGATGTACCATATAATGATCCATCTTTAGGCACTTCACATTCCTTATTCCAGAACGTATATGGAAAAAATAATAGAATAGTGATTTTCTCTTTGGAAAAATGAGGCAATGTATCACCATACTCACAATGCTTCACTTCAAAACCTATTTTCTGAGCAAATTCATACACACTCAGTGCGTTTCGGTTTGTATACTGCGTATCACCTTTTCCTAAAAGGAACAATCCTTTATCCATTGAATGTAGCATCTTTTCTTAAAATCCTCAAGAAGTCTCCGAAAAAACTAAATCAATGATTAGACAGGTTGCCAGTTCAACGTTTTTAAAATAAAAATCTTTTCTTTTGTGAAAATCCAATATAAATTTATTATGCTCTTCTGTCATTTTTTATATATCCTTTAATTTACTCAATCTTACTCCCATTAAGAACATCCTGTGGCTTGTATTTTTCCCAGTCTTCTTTTTGCGGATCAAGAATCGCTTTTTTAATGGCCATTCCTAAATCACCACAATTGCCAATGCTTCGTAACCCATTATTTTGTGCAATCATAGAGAGGACGGGATATATTTGTTGGCTATAAATTTTTGTTGATGTAATTGGTACGAGACCAGGATAGCCATACAAGCTAATATGTACTCTTCCCTCTTCTAAATAGTAAGGTTGTGAATATGTTGTTGGTCGAATAGTTTCAATAGGATTTGGAAAATCAACGGAAAGATCAAGAATAATTAAATGTGGTGATGCTTTCTTGAGATGTTTTTTTGTGACAATATATTCGCGTCTGACACGAGCACTATCTGGCCAGGAAATACCATTAATCAACAAATCTAGGTCTTCGAGATGATGTTCAATGTATTTAAATTCCGACTTACGTAGAATCTTTGTCTCAATTCCTAGTCGATGGCACGCTTTTAATGCTCCAGTTGAAACATTTCCATATCCTAGAACAAGCGCTTTCATGTCCCAAGGCATCTTTTGGCTATGTCTCAGAGCATAATAAACCCCTATTTCCCCTGTAATTCCTGTTTGATTAATGATTCGATGATTTTTTTCATCACGAATATTTTCCAACTCAACTATGATAAGATTTTGTAACCCAGCATAATAAATTCTTTCATGGTTTTGTTCACTGTGCATCATACATATAAGAATTTTTTTATTCATCAGCGTAAACTCCTCCGTTGATGGCGCTTTGAGTTTAACAATCATATCGATATTTTCATACATTCTACGTGCATCACTCATAATTTGTGCGCCACTTTTCACATATTGTTCATCAGAAATGTGTACACCCTCACCTGCTCCCATTTCCACAAAAACATCATGCCCTTCTTCCACTAACTTCTGTATAGCATCTGGCATTACCGCCACACGTTTTTCTAATGGATACCTTTCTTTTGATACTGCAATTCTCATTATTTTTTAGGCAGAGAAAGGTCTTATATAAACTTAATGGAACTAACAGTATTTCCTAGTGATGCATTCTTTTAAATTTTTTAGGTGGTATTTCATCTATTCAGTTCACTATTCTTCCTTCAAGTTCCATATATTTGACCAACAAAACACACTACTAGACAGAGCCTTTCATTTGTTTTTCATAGGATGTTCGAGCAATGAATTACAGATTTTTTGCATTTCGATGATGTATTCCTTGAAATTGACCTGATTTTTGCAGAAGCAAATCTAAAAAATTATGATTGGAAACTTAGACATCTTCATTAAACTTCTTGAAAGAAATAAAACCCGCCTCGCTTCATAATTTTTTCTTCAGTGTTAAGAAAATTAGGAACAACTTTTTTTGTCACACGAATGATTCCATTTTGCAAACTAAAATAATCATCAACACTTCTATGAAGGTCATTCGTAGTAAATACATCTAAAGAATCACTCCACCCAAAAATTCTTCCTGGCTGAACAAGAGTATGATTTAAAGTATCAAGGTCTTCTCGAAGTGTGAGAGCATAGTTTTTATATTTATATGTAGCCCACATTACAGAAACATCTTCTTTTATTTTAAATTGAATTCCTCTATCATAAAACTTTGTTTGATAAGAGAGTTCCCCAGAATCTTCTAGAATTCCAATTGCATGAAAAAAGTTTTGTAAGGAAGTATAAGCATGAGCATCAGCTTCTGGACTATTATTAACTCCAGTTTCTACAAGCACTGCAGTAGTTCTCTTTCCCATCTTTTCTAATAATGATCCAAGGTTCATATCTACAAGAAAAGCTGTAGGACTCAGTCTTTGTATCAAACGTTTTGTTTTAAAATCCATCTTTGGAATAACACCATGAGGAGGAATGCTCTTAGCAATATAGGAATGAATATCTAAAAAACCAATAAGAGGAAGCCTTTCAAAAAATGCTGCCATCTCTGCTGCAGTCCTTTGATCTTCTGTCTTTGGAGAATCAACCCACACACGATTAAAATCTTCTTTTCCAGGAACATCTCTTTGGTTAAAATAAGGTTTTAGTTGTGCTGCATGCACATTTCCAACAGAGAAATACACATCAAAAAGATAGCTTCTTTTTTCTTCCGCTTCCTTAAGAAATGCACGAAATCCTGAAGGCTCTCTTCCATGAAGTAGTGTGGAAACAAGAACTGCACGAGAATGATCCTCCCCAGGAAGATGAAATAAAGTTGGCTTATCCATGGTAAAAAGTGCTTCTTTATCACTCAATCCACAAATACTTGTCACGCCTTCTCTATATTCAAAAAGACTCATAGAAGAAGAAATTTTCCTTCTCTTTAAAAAGTTTTAGCATAAGAAAAGTTTATAAGAGAATTTTCCTTAAGATAAAAAATGGTTTTATCATTACGAGTATACGAAAGGGCACTGCCACAAGGAGCAAAAGAATGGCAGCAAAAGATTCTTGGTGTTATTCGTTTAGGCAGTAATGTAAAAGAATTTATCTTTGGAAGAAATGCAGAAACAAGAGGTTTCTTATCAGGAATAGACAAGTATACATTTTTGGATTCTATGCATGGTAAATTTAAAATGTGGGCAACAGGGAATATCTATAAATTTACAGACATAAGTAAAAGTGGCGTTGCATTAAGAACAAACTTATCATTATGGATAATAAATTTTGGTCCAAGAGAAGCAATGTTAGAAAAAAATGATCCAACACAAATTAAAGTTGGCGACCAATTAATAATGAGGGATAAAACCAAAAGAAAAGAAATTATTTTAGAAGTCGTACAAATCTATTGATCCTCTTCATCTTGCGAAGCAGTAATACTATGTAACCTTCTTTCCTTAGGCACCATGTTTCGCAGAAGATCATTCTTTAACATTCCACATCCAAGAATATCATTTTCATGCTGAAGAATAACAAATCCACTATTCCCTTCAAAAGGAATATCTCCTCCTTTCATCCACAGCTCTGCTTGTGCTTTATTTACAGGAATAATATTCTTTCGTATATCTAAGAGTTGTGCTCCTTCTATGCTTAAACGCAAGCCTTCTCTTTCTTTCTTTGCGAAATACATGCCAGAATTATTAATGCGCATTCCTTGAGTATCTATTTGTGCAAAATCCTTACTCAAAACAAATATCTTATCCTGGGAATTTTCAAAAAATAACACATCAGGTTCTTCTGTAACACCAAACTGTTCTTTCAATTGGTGAAATAGCTCTTTTTTTTCCTTGCCATTATAGAATCCTACGCGTTGCATGGAAAAAGAAAAGAGGAATATCTTTATAAATTCTATGTTCTCCAAAGGATGTATGGACAAGGAGATAGAAAAATGGGCTTTGCATAATGCAGTTAAATTCCAAGGAAAAGCAAATCCAGGTGCAGTACTAGGTCAACTGTTTGCAGAGAATCCCAAACTCAAAGAACAAGCAAAAGAACTCTCAAAAAAGATCCAAGAGATTGTCAAGCAAGTTAACAGTCTTTCTCCTGAAGAACAAAGAAAAAAATTAGAGAAGCTAGCTCCAGAACTTCTCGAAGAAAAGAAAGAAAAGAAAAAAAGGGAATTACCAGAGCTTCCAAATGTGCATGGAACTGTTGTAACAAGAATTCCTCCTGAACCTAGTAAATATTTACATTTAGGCCATGCAATGTCTTTCTTAATTAATTATATGTATGCAAAAAAATACAATGGGAAATGTATTCTTCGCATAGATGATACAAATCCGGACAAAGCAAAAAAAGAATATTACGATGCTTTGCATGAAGATCTTCTCTGGTTACGCATTGCTCCAGATAAAACAATTATTGCTTCTCAAGAGATGGAAACTTTTTACAAATATGCAGAGCTACTCATAAACAAAGAACGTGCATATGTTTGTTTTTGTGATAAAGAAAAAGTAAGTAAATTTAGAATGCAGGCAAAAATCTGTGACCATAGAACGCAGAATCCAGAAAAAAATATGATTCTTTGGAAAGATATGCTTGCAAAGAAATACAAAGCTGGAGAAGTAACTTTACGTTTAGTTGGAGAAATGGACTGTACAAATGCAGTCATGCGTGATCCTATTCTCTTTAGAATTGTCAAAGCACAACATACTCTAACAAAAGATAAATATGTAGTCTGGCCAACCTATGATTTCGAAACAGTGATTGGAGAAGAGATTACTGGAGTAACGCATATTTTACGAAGTAATGAATTTGGAGAAATGCGTATAGAACTCCAAGATTATATTAAAGATATTTTAGGATTTAAAAAACAAGAAGTTTTGCAATATGGAAGAATGACAGTTCATGGTTTTGAAACGCATGGTCGTGTGATTAGAGAGAAAATAGAGAATGGTGAAGTAGAAGGCTGGGATGATCCAAGATTGATGACTTTGAAAGCCCTTCGAAGAAGAGGTATTGTTCCAGAAACTTTTTATGAGTTAGTCTTAGAAGTTGGTCTTTCTCCAACTGCAACAAATCTTGATTGGAGTGTTGTTGCTTCTATTAACAGAAAAATTATCGATCCAACAACGAAAAGATATTTTTTCGTGAAAGATCCTAAAAAAATAAAAATAAATAATACTTTGAAACAAGCAAAAGCTCCATTACATCCTGAACATAAAGAAATGGGCTTCAAAACAATTCATTTTGATGATGAGTTTTATGTGCAAGATGATATTGAGAATGGAAAAATATATCGTTTTATGCATCTCTTTAACTTTAAAGATAATAGTTATGTATCAGAAGAATACGATCCTGAGCTAAAAGCAAAAATTATTCATTGTGTTCCAATCAAAGATGCTGTGGATATTCATGTTCTCATGGCAGATGGTTCTCTTATAAAAGGAAAAGGAGAGAAGGCTTTAAAAGAACTCAAAGAAGGTGAAGTTATCCAATTTGAACGATTATTCTTCTGTCGTTTGGATAATAAAGAAAAAATGCTTTTTGTGTATACGCATGATTAAACTATTTTCACTACTCTTTCTAAATAAACTAGGTATATAAACACCTTTAAAATTTCATTTCTTATGGAACTTCTCAAGTTAGAAAATGTATATAAGATATATTCTTTAGGAGAAGAAAACATAGCCGCAATAAACGGCATTTCTTTATTGATAAATAAAGGCGACTTTGTTGCTTTGATTGGCCCATCTGGTTCAGGAAAAAGTACTGCAATGAATTTAATTGGTTGCTTAGACATTGCGAGCAAAGGAAATATGTATCTCAATGGTCTAAACATTCAAAACCTTCCTGAAAGTAACCTCGCACAAATTCGTGGAAAGAAGATTGGCTTCATTTTTCAAACATTTAATCTCATTCCAAGCTTAGACGCTCTAGAGAATGTTGCCCTTCCTATGACTTTCCAAAATGTTCCAAGACCTATTCGCATAAAAAGAGCAAAAGAATTGCTAAAACAAGTAGGTCTTGCAGATAGAATCTACCATTTACCAAATCAACTTTCTGGAGGCCAAAAACAAAGAGTCGCAATCGCTCGTTCTCTAATAAATGATCCAGATATTATCCTTGCAGATGAGCCAACAGGAAATTTAGATACAAAAACTGGTGATGAAATTATGAATATCTTAGTAGATCTCAACAAAAAAGGAAAAACAATAATCCTTGTAACACATAATCATGAACTTACCAAGTTAGCAAATAAAATAATTACACTCAAAGATGGAAAAGCTATGGAGGCACAATGAAAACACAAAAACAACTGCTATTACTTTTATTTATATTAAGTATAACTCTGCATATAGTCTCTGCACAAATTGCAATAGATTCTTTTTCTGCAAATACAGTACAGCCAGGTGAAGAAGCTGAATTAACTATTAGTTTAGAAAACGTAGGTGATGAAGATATAAAAAATATAATTATAAGCCTTGATTTAGCAGAACTTCCTTTTGCACCTATAGAATCTTCAAGTGAACAGATTATAGAAGAGATTCAGGAAAATGAAGAAGAAACAGTTTCTTTCCAGCTTCAAGCATTAGCAGATGCGGAGCCACGAACTTATAAAATCCCAGTCACTATTAGTTATGAAAATACTACTAAAAGTTCTCTAGTGAGCATTGAAGTAAGCACGGAGGCCAGTATAGAAGTATTCGCAGAAAGCTTTGATCTTCTCATGCAGAATGAACAAGGTAAAGTTACAATAAAAATTATCAATACTGGATTAACAAAAATAAAATTTTTACAAATGACACTTCAAGAAAGTTCTGGCTATGAAATTCTTTCTTCGAGTTCAGCATACATAGGTGATATTGATATTGGCGATTTTGAAACAGAAGAATTTACCATTATACCTCTAAAAAAGAGTACAGAGTTAGAAGTAGAAATAGAATATAGGGATGCAAACAATGAACTTTTTACAGAAAAGTTAGAGCTGCCTTTAACAGTATACACTGAAGAACAGGCAAAAGAACTGGGCTTGTCTCAAGATGGCCATACTTTCACATGGATTCTGATATTAGGGGTCATCATCATTGCATCCATAGTCTTCTTTAGAAGGAAGAGAAAAAAAAATGTTTACTGATTACTTTTTACTCTCTCTAAAAAGTATTCGCCATAGAAAATTACGTTCTTGGCTTACAGTAATTGGTATTGTGATTGGAGTTGCAGCAATTATCTCTCTAATGACATTATCAAGAAGTTTAGAAAACACAATTGAAGATCAGTTCGAAACATTTGGTGCAAATAGAATACTTATTTCAGCAAAAGGTTTTCATGGCCCAGGATCATTATCTCAAGGTCTAACAACAGAAGATGCTGAAACAATAAAAAAGATATCTGGTTTTGAGTATGTTATCTCTGGAATTTTTCGTTCGGCAGAAGTAAGATATAAAAATGAAATAGGATTTACAATTATAGGTGGCATTCCTTCAGAAATGTATGAAGAATTCTATGGAGATACAGGTATTGAAATAGAAGGTGGGAGAAACATAAGAGAGGATGAGAAATATGTTGCAATTATTGGTTCTAGAGTTGCAACAGACATGTTTGAGAAAGATGTTCATGTAGGAGATAAGATTGAAATTGCACAGCAAGAGTTTCGTGTTGTTGGAATTCTTGAAGAAATTGGAAATGCACAGGATGATAATCAAATTTCCATTTCTCTAGATGCTGCACGAGAAATTTTTGATGAAGAAGAAAGTATAGATCTAATTATTGCACAGGTAAAATCTACTTCTGATATTCCTCAATTGCAAGAAAAAATAGAAAAAGAATTAGAAAGAAAACGTGGTGATACAAATTTTCAAGTACTTACAGCCTCACAAATTCTAGAACAAATTAATCAAATACTTGGGATTATGCAAATCGTCCTTGTAGGGATTGCAGCAATCTCCTTGATTGTTGGAGCAATTGGAATAATGAATTCAATGTATACTTCTGTCTTAGAGAGAACAAAAGAAATTGGTATTATGAAAGCAATTGGCGCACAAAATAAAGATATACTTACTATTTTCCTTATTGAATCTGGACTCATTGGTTTGGTCGGAGGGATTATTGGAACTATTTTAGGAACCTCTTTAGCATTAGCAGTAGGCCCTTTTTCAAAGAGTGCAGGTTTTACATTAAATATTACTATTGAACCTTTAGTGATTATTCTAGGATTACTCTTTGCATTTTGTGTAGGAATTATCGCAGGAGTATTACCTGCATGGCAAGCGTCAAGATTAAAACCAATTGATGCACTGCGGTATGAGTAACTAAAGAATCTCTATGATTTCGCCTATTCTTTTCTTAAATTTATAGAGCATTGCTGGTCGATGAGAAACACCTTCAGTAAATTCCCCACTTTCTTCAACAATATCCAAAGAGAGTAGTTTTTTCCGAAAATTTCTTTTATCCAGTTGTTTGTGAAGAATGATCTCATAAATGTTTTGAAGTTGTGAAAGCGTAAATGTTTTAGGAAGGAGCTGAAATCCTACAGTGGTATATTCTAATTTCCAACGAAGTCTTTGAAGTCCATAATCAAGTATTTTTTTATGATCAAAGGCAAGCTTGGGGATTTTATTCACAGAGTACCATTGTGCTTCAGAAACATCCGTACTCGCTCTAATTTTTTGTATTTGTGAATTAATCAAAGCAAAGTATGCAACAGTAATAACCCTCCCCCTTGGATCCCTTCCAGGTTCTCCAAAAGTATAGAGCTGCTCTAAATAAATATCCTTAACCCCTGTTTCTTCGACGAGTTCCCTTTTTGCAGCATCTTCTAAAGATTCATCCTCTAAAACAAATCCTCCTGGAAGCGCCCACATATTCTTGAAAGGTTCAATTCCTCTTTTAATAAGAAGCACTTTAAGGCTGTTATCAGTAATAGTAAAGACAATAAGATCAACAGTAACAGAAGATTTAGGGAATGCATGCATCTTTGTGTATAAAGAACAATAAATATTTAAATCTAATGGTCAAATTCTATAATCATGTAGTGCCTTTCTTTAATTTAACAATCCCCACTTGCATCTTTGCCGGTTGTATAGTCACTTTTTTTCCAGCAGTAAATTCCAAACAATCATTTTCAATTCCATCACTAAAGATAATACCATTTTCAGGCATGTGAGACACAATCTCCAGAGGTTGAGAATCACAAACTTTCCCATATACAAGTTTTGTTCCTGTAATTTTTGAAGAAAAAGGTTCACGAACACTATATACAAGGTATGGAGCATCATAGGGAAAAAGAGCCTCATTTTTTCTTTCTTCAACTTTTTCTTCTAATGCATCAACAATCCCTCTTGCACCACGAATAATAGAAGTAAGCCAACCACTAGATCCAGTACCTGTTGAGACAATAATACCGCTTGTAGATTGTTTTTCACTTTTACCAATATGTTTTATTGTATACCTTGAAGAGCTATGATTTCTTTTTCCAATAAATAAATCATTTAATGCATACAGAACCTGTCCATCTTCTAATTGTGCTTCCGCCATAGTATGATATTCTAAAGCCCATGGTTCTCCAAGATATGACTTTGCAAGCATTTCAAATTCTGTGGGTGTACAAGAAGCAAGAACTCCATCAAATCTTTCAGTGTCAGTATTAACAAAGATCACTGGTTGTGCTTGGGCATATTTTGCTGTATTAACAAGTAACCCATCATCACCTGCAACAATAATAAGATCCTTATCACTAAATTGATAGGTGCCAAGAAACTCTTTTTCAACTTGTTCTATACGCATTCCTCTTGGAATTCCAGCAAGTGTTTTTTTCATTCCATCTTTATACGCACTATCAGCTGCAACATAGTTCTCAAAAGATTCCCCTCTGCTTTCTAAATAAAAACGAACCTGAGAAAGCGTCGCATGACGCCGAATAAGCTCATCTAGTCCTGTTCTTCGATGTATAACAACTGCTTTCTCAAGTCCCATTTTTTCTCCTAACTCTTGAGTCCTGCAAGGACTTCAGGAACAATAGTAAGAGTTCCAATATTTTCTGCATTCTTACCAAGCAAATAAAGTGCATGTGCTCGAAGCTTTTCTGCGTCTATTCCTTCAAAAGCTTCCAATTCTAATTTAAGAGCCTTTGCTTTTGCCTGTGCTTCTGCTTCTATATTTCTTGCTTGTAAAGCAATAAGGTCTACTCGTCCTCTTTCTAGCTGTACATCAGTAGCGAGTTCATTTTCTTTAATAGCTCTTTCTTTTTCAACAGCAGCTGCACGTCTTGCATAAGAGGCTTCATCTGCTCTAGCTAAAAGACTTTCTCTATAAGGTGTTTCCAATCCTGCAGCAATTTCCCTTTTTGGGGCTATAGATGAAAAATGAATAACATCAACAACAAGACCTCTTTCTTTGAAGAGAGAAGCTCTTTGTATCCCTTCTAAAACAGTATCAGAAAGTTCCGTACTTGCCATAAGTATTTCTTCTAATGGTCTTCCTTGAACAATAGCTCTTGTTTTTGCTCGTATCATTTCAAGTACAGCATCTGGCATTTTTTGTGGGCCATCCCCTTTGTATACACCTGTATGAGGATCAATTGCAAAGTTATAATGGTCCAATACTACACTTGGTTCTTTAACATTATATACAAAAGTCCCCTGAAGAGTAGCCTCTTGGTTATCTGCCGTTATTTCCTTAAATGAAAATGGTTGATCCAGAGCAGTCATGGCAAGTGATTCTACATTTGTTCGAAAAGGGAAATAAATACATGCAAGTCCTTTTCCTGTAGCAACAACTTTGCCATTAACAGTCATTCTTTGGTGATGTGTTGGTTCTCCCTTAAAATATCCAATAAAATTTTGTACCATTTTTGTCTCCTAAGTGTGTTTTATACACTTTAATACTGTAAAGAATACACTAACATATATTTAAACCTTTCGAAAAGATAAAAGTAAGCTTATAAATACTTAAGGCTTAGTGAATTCCTTGACAGTAAATATGTACGAATGATTTTCTCATGGTCAAATGCAAATTTATTTTTTCCAAGCATATCAACGAGTTCTTCGAGACTGCAGAGCCATGCACTAGCTGCGTCATCACCAGAGCAGATTCTTGGCTCAGCTCTTTGCATTTGGTTTTTTCATTAACACATGGTTAGCAATATTTAATATGCTTCCTTTCTGGATTTTAGATGGAAAAAAGGTCTGGAGTTGGAATAAAACTATCTACATCATCACTATGGTCTTTGCCATTGGTCTTTTAGTTATAGGCCAGTTCATTCCTTTACAATCATTAGGTATATAAGTAAGTGAGAAATTCTCTGAAACAATGGAAGATATTTATCGCTGGGGCATCGGATTTTTAATGGCGGATAGTCGATTAACTTCAGGACAAACAAGATATCTTATTGTTCAAGCTGCAACAATGTTTTGGGATGGTGAAGAAGAAAGAGACCTTCATCTAAAAATTGAAGGCAGAGATGATTTATGCTTAGAAGGAAGAATAACAACAAAAGGTGAACCTGCTATCTTAGGTGGTCTCGTAGGAATACAATATGATGCAGAGATAAGTCTTGTAAGAGGAAAAGCAAAAGTGCGTTTTCTGATAAGTGAACAAACAGGAAGAGTATTTGGACAAGCAACGGGATCTTCTCTTGATGATTATAGCAACTAAACAAAAACATTTTTAAACTTCCTCGGCTCAAGATGAACTATGGCTTTCATAAGTGCAATACGAAGATTTTCTCGATTAAAAGAAATAGTAAATCTTTTGATGAAAGAAGGCTTTGAAGAAATAATTCAACAATTGCATTTTCATACACCTCTTCTCATAAGCAAAGTATCTTTAGAACCAACAAAAAAACAAACAAACAACATTCCAATACGCTTACGTAGAGTTATGGAGAATGCAGGTGGTGCTTTGGTAAAAGTAGGACAAATGCTTTCCTTGCGTGCAGATCTTATCCCTCAAGAGTATTGTGATGAGTTTGCAAAATTACAAGATTCTGTCAAACCTTTTCCTTATGCACAAATAAAAACCATACTTGAAGCAGAATATAAAAAACCTTTAAAAGATGTTTTCAAAGAATTTGAAGAAAAACCTATTGCTGCTGCATCCATAGGCCAAGTACATAAAGCTCGCTTAAAAACTGGAGAACTTGTTGCAGTAAAAGTACAAAGACCTGATATCAAGAAAACCTTTGAAGCAGATATAGATCTTCTCTATTACATTGCGGAGGAAGCAGAAAAATATATCCCAGACTTGAAAGCTTTCAAACCAAAAAAAATTGTTGGAGAGTTTGAGAAATACACAGAAAAAGAACTAGACTTTCTTGCAGAAGCGAAGAACATTGATATTTTCTATGAAAAATACAAATATAGTCCACAAATAAAAATTCCAAAAGTCTACTGGGAATATACAACCAGTAAAGTAATTACTATGGAATTTATTGATGGAAAAAAAATCTCAGAAATAGATACTTTAACCAAAGAAGAGAAAAAGAAAATTACTATGACTTTGTACAAAAGCATTATAGAACAAGTATTTGAAATGCATATTTTTCATGCAGACCCACATCCAGGAAATATTTTCTTAATGAAAAATGGAAAAATAGCTTTTTTAGATTTTGGCATTGTTGGAAGATTGTCTCCAGATCTCAAAGAAAATGTAGAATACATGCTTGTTGGCTTGGTAAAAGGTGATACTGACCTTTTAGTACGAAGTTTCAATGGCTTAGGCATGATAGGAGACATTGATGAGCAAAAATTCAAAGAAGATTTGTTTGAAGCTTGGGGGGAGTTTCATAGTTCTTCATTGAAACAAATAAATATGAAGCGTTTCTTTAATAGTACATTTGAAATAGGAAGAAAATACAATATTGAGTTTCCACATAATTTCGTTCTATTAGTAAAGGCAGTGGTCACCACAGAGGGCTTTGCAAAACAGCTTTATCCTGAAGCAAACTTTATAGAAGTCTGCAAATCACAAGTGGAGCATCTTTTGCAAAAAGAACGTGATCCAAAAAATTTGTATAACTCCTTCAAGAAAGGAGCCTTTGATTTTACTACTACTTTGAAAAAATTTCCGCAAGATTTAAGAACTCTTGTGCATCTATTAAAGACAGGAACAAAAGTTAAAGTTGAGATTGATCACAAAGAGTTGAATGATCTGACTTTAGAACTAGATCGTTCCAGCAATCGCCTAACATTTGGTGTTATCATTGGAGGCCTTTCAATTACCACAGGTTTATTGATTGTTGCTGATGTCCATCCAAAACTTTGGGGACTTCCTATCTATGCTTGGGGAAGTGCAGCATTGATATTCATATTGTCATTAATTTTGACAGTGTCTATATTTAGAGAAAAAAGGAGAGGTGAAGAAGAGTGAGAGAAAAAGTACGTGAATTAAGTCTTGCAGGTCTCGGTCTTGCAGTAACAGTAAAAGAAAAAGCACAGAGCTTAGGAAGAAAGCTTATTCGTAAGGGTGAAGCAAATGAAAAGAGAATTCTCAGTCATCCAAAACAAAAATTTATTGCCGGTGCACATTTTGCAGGAAAAGAAGCTTTAGTAATTTCTCGAAAAAGTTTGCAAATGCTTGAAAGAGAATTAAAGAAATTAGAAGCAGAAGCACGAAAAGCAGAAAAAATAGTAAAGAAAACAATAAGAAAACCTGCACGGAAAAAAGCAAAGAAAAGGCTTTAATTTTTTTTAAGTTTCTAATGGTGACCGAAAATCTTCCTGATTTTTCGGAAATCTTCCTGTTTTTTGGTGTAAGAGTTTATTAAAACACTTTTCATAAAATGTTCTATGGCTCCGTATTATGTTGATACTTGTATTTGGCTGAACATAATAAAAAAGGAAGAAAAAGAATATGAGTCCTCAAAAAAATTCTTAGATGCCTTGATGACATTAAAATGCACAGTCTTGTACTCTGGAGCAATTTTAAGAGAATTAGAAATAAAGCTTCCCAAACAAGAGTTTCAAAAGGTAAAAAATCAATTAAATAATGGCAGCTCATTTCGAGAAGTAGAGTCTTCAGTTGAAGATAGGAATAAAGCAAGAAGAATTGAGTCTCAATATAACTTTTCGATAAGCTTTTATGATCTTTTACATATGGTTCTTGCAAGAAAGGAAAATGCTATTTTGGTGACAAGAGATGAATTCTTACTAGATGTTGCTAAAGTGTATAAAATCCAAACTATGAAACCAGAAGATTTTCTAAGCACTATTTAAAAAGTGAATAAACTCTTCATCACTCATATCTTTACATTGTTCAGAAAGTTTCTTTCGTATTTCTCTAACTTCTATAACTGAATCTATTCCATTATCAGGAATGATCCCTACCCAATCATTAATATTCATTTTTCTTTTCATAACAGTTTCTGTTTCCATGCTTTATCTATAACACCCATACTTAATAAGCTTTTTCAAGCAATTTCCGGAAATCTTCCGGATTATCTTTACTTGTACAACATTCCTCTCTGCTCTTTAAGCCATCTTTCAAAATCGAGTACAGAAAGATCCTTTTGAGGGTTTGAGCTGTAATAATCAAAATGAATATCTAGGTCTCTATAAACCAAATACCATTCTTGCCTATCTGTAAAAGAATTCTTATCAATATTCGCTTCAAGAGAAACAGTCTTGTAAAGTGTATCCTTCTTTTGTTCGTATTCTACATAGTCTTCAACAACTGCACTCAATTTCTGAAAAATTGGGTATGCATATTTGCTAGATATACAAGTAACACCAATAGATGTTCCTAAAATTCCTAAAAGTACACGATCAATAGTATTCATCTTTTTAGGATTTAAGAAGAGGTTAATAAGCCTTTGCAAGGGAAACCTTTATAAGGAGCCTCTTTCTCCTCATCTGAAAACCAATGACAGGTTGGAGGTTTATATCATGGATGAAAAACAATTAGCTGAGAAGGCCTATGAAGCTGTTGAAATAGCAAAAACTTCTGGGAAACTTAAACGTGGAACAAACGAAGTAACAAAGACAGTAGAAAAAGGTCTTGCAAAACTTGTAGTAGTTGCAAAAGATACTGCTCCTGCAGAAATAATCATGCACCTTGGTCCTTTATGCAAGGAAAAGAAAGTTCCTATGGTAACAGTTCCAAGTAAAGTAGAATTAGGAACCGCAGCAGGAATGCCGATTGGTGCAAGTGCAATTGCAATTGTGCAAGAAGGCGAAGCAAAGAATATAATTAAACAAATTTCAGATTATGTAAACGAAAATGGCAGCTCCTAAAAAAGAAGGTAAAGAAGAGAAAAAACCAGCTCAAACTGATGGAAAACCAGTAGTAGCGCAAGCTCCTGCAGTAAATCCAACAGACAAGCCTAGAGCTTCTATTTTCACAGAAGCTGTCCCTGCACGTGTAGAAGAAATCATTGGCAGAACAGGAACACGAGGAGAAATTATCCAAGTGCGCTGTAAAATTCTTGATGGCAGAGATGTAAACAAAATTCTCTCTCGAAACGTGAAAGGTCCAGTGCGCTTAAAGGACATTCTTATGTTGAGAGAAACAGAAATTGAAGCAAGAAAGCTCAATAAGGGGAAACGATAATGGTAAAATGTAGTTTTTGTACAAAAGAGATTTCTCCAGGAACAGGAATGATTTTTGTCTACAAGACTGGTAAAATTGCAAATTTCTGTTCTAGAAAATGTGAACTTCATACATTAAAGTTACATAGAAAACCTCAAAATATGAAATGGGTAACCTCTGCTGGTAAGGATAAGAGCAAAAAATAAATTTTTTATTTTTTAAAATTATTTCAAGGAGGAATATACAATGATAGAAAGAACATTTGTTATGATAAAACCTGATGGAGTAAAAAGATCTCTTATTGGGGAAGTTATTAAAAGATTTGAGAATGTAGGTTTAAAATTAATTGGAATGAAAATGCTTTGGATTGATAAAGACTTTGCAAGTAAGCATTATACAGAAGATATTTCAATAAGGCGTGGTGAAAGAGTAAGAAATGATATGATAAGTTATGCTGTTGAAGGTCCAGTTATTGCAATGGTTTGGGAAGGTGTGCAAGCTATTGAAGTGGTCAGAAAACTTGTTGGTGGCACAGAACCAAAACTTGCTCTTCCAGGAACAATTCGAGGAGATTTTACACATGTTTCCTTTGCATATGCAGATAATAAAAGAATTGCTGTAAGAAATGTCATTCATGCTTCTGGAGATGCAAAAGATGCTGCATATGAAATTCAATTATGGTTTTCAGAAGAAGATCTTTTCAAATATAAAACAGTACATGAACAGGAATTACATTAAAAATGTAGTTTTTTATCTATTTCTTTTGCTTTTTCTTCCATTTCTTCATATGCAGAAAGCACATCTTGTTTCATTTTTTTCAATGTTTGTTCTAAGTTTTTCGCTCTAAGAACATATTTATCATCTTCAATAACAACAAGTCCGGAAGCAATCAATTTAGAAAGATGATGAATCACTGTAGCTCTACTCAAATCTAATTTATACGCCAATTCATCTGAAGATAATGATTTTTTTGATTGTAATATGGCTAGAAATAAACGAAAACAGGATTTATCTTTATCTCTCTCAGAAAATAGCCCAAGAGATTCTGACAACCACTGTATTTCTGGATTCAACGCCTTCTCTGGGCTGCGAATACGAACAATAGTAATCCTTTGGAACCTAGTTATCATAGCTTTAGAAATAGTCTTAAGATATTTAAAACTTTATGCTTTTAAACTCTTTTTGTAAGGATAATCCCATGCACGTCAAAGAGCATAGTAAAGAGAGATTCAAGGCTTTCTTCTCCATGAATACTTTTCTTTATTTCTTTTGCGTGCTTCCCAAAATGTTCTAGTTTTTCTAGGCTAAAAGCAAAATAGAGATCATATAAAAGCTCTATCATTTCATTAATTTTTTTGAGTTTCTCTTGAGAAAGGAGATGTTTTTTTTCCTTTGCTTTGTTTTTATACCAATCCCCTATGTTTTCTAGTTGTTCAGCAAGTGCATAGTTCAAAGGATCTTTTTGTTCTTTATTGAGATAACGACGGACAGTATCAGCCAAGCGGTTTGTTTGATCATCTTTTTTTATAACAGAAAGAAAATCTTCTTTTTTATTGCTGTACAGTGCAAGAAGAAAATCTTGTGCAGTACTTTGAAGCGTGAAGAACATACGTTTGATAAGATTTTCCACATCAATATCTTCTAAGTGTGCAATTCTATGGATATGTACTTCTGTATCTGTTGTTTTGATTATTTCTAAGCCTATACATGTTCTTTCTAATGTTGCTTGGATAATAGGGATTTGTTTTTTCTTAACCTTGAGTATGATCTTATCATAGCCTGCTTTATACAAAGCCCCCATATACCTATTAGTCATTTCTTCAAGTTCTTGTATATTTTCCTCTTTTAGAGATTCTTTTCTATTTTCTGTAAGGGAAAGAGAAATCCAATTTCCATGTTCTTCCAGTTCAAGGAAGTCTCCTGCCTTAAGTTCCTTTTCTCTAAGCCAAGCGCTTGGAAGTGTTGTTACTGCTGTTCTTTTGCCTAAAGCAATGATTTTTCTTTTCACAGTTTTTCAGAGAATGTTGGAGTATTTAAACTTTGCCCTAAGACTGCCCTTATTTGCCTTTAAGTAGCTTTGAAATAGTCTCCTTTATCATTAATTAGAGACAATGGAGAAGATTAAACAAAGCTTAGAAGATCTGTTAGAAAAACGAATTATTAGTGGTTATAATATATTTGAAAAACCTCTAGAAAGAAAAGGCTATACTTTTATCTTATCTAATTTACATGAAACAGAAGCATATTTAGCAGATGTAAAACAAGATCTTAAAAGTTTAGATTTTAAAGTACTCTTAACTGTAAGAAATCGTGCAACTACTTTTCGTTGGGTTTATGATTATATTATAAGAGACGATAATGGCAATATTTTAAAAAATTTAAGGATTAGAAAAAGAAAAGAATATTTAGACTTATTAAAATACCCTGGAAATACTTTATTCGAATCAGGATTAAATAAAGAGCAATGTGAAGAATTAATAGGAGAAACTAAAGGTTATGATATTGCAATTTTTTCTAATTCTAAAGAAGAAATAGTAAATTTAGTCTCTCTTTTTACTATCAGGACTGAAAAAGGTAAAAGCTATTCTTGGAAAGACGCTTATAAAACACCTTTTATTCTTGTTCAAGGATTAAGAGGAGAATTGAATAATTTCGAAGAAGTAAATCTTTATTCTATTAAGAATAATAAAGAATTTGCGTTTATTTCAAAAGAAAAAGTTCAATTAAAAGAATTTACTCAAGAAGATTGTTATATAAATAAGAGTTTATTTCAAATGGAAAATAAAGATTCAGAAAGTATTTAAATTCATATTGGTTTAAAACAAACATGATAAGATTAAATCTTGATATCCTTGGTTCAGAAATAAGAAAAGCATACGAAAAAGATATGGCTATAAAATGTTTAGAGGACTATTTTACCTTTGGAAAAGTAACACCAAAAGAGGTTTTATTTAGTAAACCTTACTTAGCAAAGAAAGCAATTAATTTGTTAAATCAAATAAAAGAATTAACTGGAGAAGAATATACCTTTGTTCGAATTCAGTGTTTGCCATTTACAGGAATATCTTGTAGTCCTTATCCTATTAATTATGATCCTCAAGATGCAGTAAATCATGTTTTAGGGAGATATGATAGACAATATTTCGTGGATTTTTTAGCTCAAAATTAAAACTATTGAGGCTTCGTAGTAATAATCACTTTATCTGTATCCACATAAATAACATCTTCAAATTGTGCAATTTTTGATCCAGGAACTTCTAATAAAATTGGATATTCCATAATATTTCCTGATCTTTTTAAGTTCAAAAAATCTACTTTAGAATATTTCAAATGTTCAACTACATATCTTTCAGTAAAAGGAAGACGTTTTCTTTTCTCAGAAATTGTTTTGCAAAGTTGTCTCAACCTCATATCTCTCATAGGAATAATACTTTTTTTCAATGCATAAATCACTGCATTAGGTGAGGATTTGATAAACCCAGTTCCATTAGTGATAAAAATTTCAATAGCAAATGCATCTCCTGCTTCCATAAT
>JAUYPF010000050.1 GCA_030697685.1 bacterium
ATATAATCAAAATCGAAGAAGACAATCTAGCTCCAGATATCAGTAAAAACTTTTTAGGGAGGAATAAAAGCATTAGAGATCATCAATCAGGAATACAAACAATAAAAATTAAAGATAAACAAGGAGAAAGCCTTTTTGCAAAAGTATACCAAGAATATATGCCAGAATTAGACTTAGAAGATCTTCTTGCAACAACAAAAGGAAAAGCAAGCTCTTTGTATGTCAGCGACCATAATGGAAATACTCTAGAGCAGGATATAGACTCATATATTTCTACAGGAAAAGGTCATATGGGTGGCGAGTAAAAAACAAAACCTTTAAATAGGAGCATTATCATTTTTCAATAAATGAATCAGAAGCTTAGTGAATACTGGGTGAAGCTCAAGAGTTTCTTAAAAGAATGTAAAAGAGTTTTACAAATTACCAAAAAACCTTCAAAAACAGAATATAAAACACTGGTAAAAGTCACAGGTATTGGTATCCTTATCATTGGGGCATTAGGCTTCACAATTACTATTGTAGGAACCCTCCTAGGAATTTAACATGGAAACACAAATTTTTGTTTTACGAACAACTGCAAACAGAGAAGATCAAGTAGTAGATTTTATAGGCTCAAATGTACAAAAAAAGAAATTAGAAGTCTATGCAATTATTCGCGCACATGGAATGCGAGGCTACATTTTCATTGAAGCAAAAGATCGACAAGCTGCAGAAGAAAGTTACATTGGTATCCCTTATGCAAAAGGTCTCTTACCAAAACCAGTAGAATACAAAGAAATTGAAGGAATGCTTGAACAAGTAAAAATCTCAGTCAATATTCAAAAGAATGATATTGTAGAAATTATTACAGGTCCTTTCAAGAGAGAAAAGGCAAAAGTTGTTCGTATTGACACACAAAAAGAAGAAGTTGTTCTTGAACTTTTAGAAACTGCAATCCCTATTCCATTAACATTAAAATTAGACTCAGTAAAAGTAATTCGAAGAGAAAATGCAACAGAGGAAGAACTTTCTTCTTCTCAATAAGAAAAATGAGAACAGCATATACACCTATAAATCTCGTTGTAAAGTTAAAACAGCTAAAAGAAGAAAAAAAACCTTATGTTATGGGAGCTGATCCCATCACAGGAAGTGATCCTATACGAGATGCAATTCTGGATAGAAATACGACAATAGAGGATATTGCATATCTTACAGATGAAATGATTTCTATGTATAAAAGTATGAATAACCGCATAGAAAGAGCTTTAGAACTATGTGTAGGAAAATCATTTGAAGAAACAAGTCTAAGTTTAGGAATGATAACTGGTATCTTCAATTCAAGAGATCTTGCAAAAGAAGAACCCACACATCATATATTAGAACAAGTAGATTTTACAGTAGAAGCAATATATTTTAGATTAGGAATCGAAAAAACAAATTCTTCATCTCTAGCAGGATTTATTGAAGAGAGCCTAACAAAAGCAAAAACAGACTATGATGAGAGTGTGGGAAGAGCTCGTACATTTCAAAAAGAACAACTAGCAAATCTTCAGTAAAATTTTAAGCAATACTTAGATTTTTTACACTCACTTTGCCAAGTAATGAAGGCATATGTTCCTTGACAAAAAGAATTTCTATCCCTATAAGATTTCCCTCTTTATCATAATCTAAAAGAGTATACTCATTTACCTCAACAGTTTTATGGGATTTACTTTGTTTTAAACGAATATACATTGCATCTGCTTCAGGATCATAGCTTATTTTCATCTTACCTCCAATATATAGTTATAATCTTTATATAACCTTGGACAAGGGTTGGACAAAATAATTTTACCTTATAGAGCTTATATCTTAAGAATTTAGGTATTTGGACAGGCGGACACGTTGGCACTGGGTGTGCGCCAGCCTTATAAAGCAAATTTCCTATTAAAAAGAAATGAAAGATTTTATCACTAAAGAAGATTGGCCAAAACTAATTTATGGATTAAGAAAATACATAGGAGTGAGTCAGGAAAATCTATCTCAACAAATCAAAATTTCAAGAAAAAATATTGGAAGATATGAAAAGGGGCAAAGAATTCCTAGAGAAGATCTAAGAATAAAAATACTAGAATTTTTAAAAAAAGAAAATATCAATGTTACAGAATTAATCAAAAACGGAGAAGAAGTCTTCAAAATAACAAAGGATAGAGAAAGAGCAAAGGCTCTCCAACTTCCAGAATCAAAGGAACTTGCCGAGCTAATAGGAATTATCCTTGGGGATGGAGAAATTAGAAAAGATGGTTCAATAAGGATTGCATTTGATCCTAAAAAAGATCTCAATTTCCTCTATAAAAGAGTTTTTCTACTTACAGAAAAAATTCTCCCTGAAACAAGAATAGGTTTTGAGTCATACAAGAGGGTTTGCTTTGGAAACATTTCTTTTGTAAGATACTTAAAAGAGACCTGTGGTCTTAATGCAGGCAATAAATTTGAGAATAATTGGGAAATTCCTCCCTGGTGTTTTAAAAAAGAAGAATATCTTTCTGCAACTTTAAGAGGCTTATTTGATACAGATGGTTATTTTGCATACACTAATGGTTCACTTGAAGTAATGTACGGAAGATTTTCTATACATGCTACAAAACTTGTAGAAAACATTAAGAGAGGGCTTTTAGTATTTAGCCTAAATGCAATTATTATTCAAGATCCTGATGGAAGATATCCTATTTCTATATACTCCAAAGAAGACATCTTAATTTTCTTTGGAAGAATTGGGACAAGTAACCATAAACACATAGTTCGTTTTCTTCTTTGGCGAATTAACAAATATGAAGCAAAGATAGAAAAAGAAGGTTTAAAAAACCTAATGCAAAGGCTTGAGTTTCTTATACCTTCTGTAACAAAAAATATCCATTTACCATTTATATGGAACAGAAATCAACAATCTTTACTTGTTCCTTTTGTAACAGAAGATATTCATTTCTTAGAAGGTATAGAAATCCGAAACGCTTATAAATGGGCTGAATTATTCAGTGACTTATTACAGATACAAAACAGTGATACTATTGGAGATCAACTGGATGTAACTGCACGCACAGTAAGAAGGTGGAGAGAAGGAACAAGAATTCCTAATCCAAATATAACAAATAATATACTTAGAATAGCTGAAAAAAATACACTTATACTCACAAACTACAAACAACATGGCAAAAGAAACAGTTGAAGCATTGGTTGATGGCGGAAAGGCCACTGCAGGCCCACCTATTGGAAATTCGCTAGGGCCATTGAAAGTAAACATTGGCCAAGTTGTTGCAGAGATCAATAAAAAAACTGCTGCATTTGCAGGAATGAAAGTGCCAATAAAAGTCATTGTTGATACAGAAACTAAAGCTTTTGAAATTACTGTTGGTACACCACCAGCTTCTGGTCTAATCCTAAAAGAATTAAATATTAAATCTGGTTCTGGCATTCCAAATAAATTAAAAGTAGGAAATCTTGCAATGGAAGAATGTATAAAAATTGCAAAAATGAAACAAGATTCTCTTTCTGCAGGCTCACTAAAGGCAGCAGTAAAAACTATTATTGGTTCCGGTAATGCAATGGGTGTTCTAGTAGAAGGGAAAATTGCACGTGATATTAATGTAGACATTGATAAAGGTGTTTATGATAAACTTATCCAATCAGAAAAAACTGAAGTAACAAAAGAAAAACGATCACAGCTTGCAGAACAGCTTGCAGAGATGCAAAAGAAATTCTCTGGAGAGCTTGCAAAAATGGAAGCTGCAAAGAAAGAGAAAGATGCAGCAGCAGCAGCGAAGAAAACTGCAGTCGCACCTGCAGCTGGAACAGCCGCAGCACCAGCAGCTGGGGCAAAGGCAGCAACACCTGGAGCGAAAGCAGCCCCTACAGCAGCAAAAGCAGCTCCAGCAAAACCTGCAGCGAAACCTACAACAAAGAAATAATTTTTTCTTTTTTAAAAAATGTTTACCACAAAACAATGTCGCCATGGCCGTGGCTTATTTGCAACAAAAGATATTTCTAAAGAAGAAATTATTCTTACATTCACTGGTCCAATTATTACACAAGCAGATGTAAATAAAAAATCGGATAAAAAGGCAGCAAATGCTTTGCAAATAGACGAAGAACTTTACATTGACCTAAAAGAACCAGGAGTCCTCGTAAATCATTCATGCAATCCCAATGCAGGAATAAGAGAAGATACATTTCTTATTGCTATAAAAGATATTTCTAAAGATGAAGAAATTACTTGGGATTATTCAACAAGTGTTGATACAGGATGGACCATGCCTTGCCATTGTGAAGAAAAAAATTGTCGAAAAGAAGTAGAAGATTTTGAATCCATTCCAGAAAGTGTACAAAAAGAATATATGAGCCAAAAAATAGTCTTATCGTATATAATTAAAAAGATTTCTCAATAATCACAAAGAAGTTTTCGTGTTGGGTGAAACTCTTCTAACTTAGAAAAAAGTGTTTCTTTATGTTTTGGATCTCGAAAAAGGTGTCCTACACCACAAACATGAACAATCTTCTCCTCTTCTTTTACCAAACAAACTTTACGAAGATTTTCTGCAAGAATTTCTTCTCTTCTTCCACTTAACCCTTTGAGATGTCCAAGAGACTCATAAACCAATTGTTCCTCTTCTTGAAGAATTCCTCTAAAAAAAAGTTTTCTAATTTCTATATAAGGATCATAATTCCTAAAATTTTGTGGGAAAAAAGCATTCCTATATTTTACACTCCTCTTATTTATATCATTATATTGTTCTTCAAAACTTTTCCGAATATACTCTACCTGCATAGGATCATCAACAAAATACAAAGGAATACCTTTACATGAAGCATATTCCTGAGGAACAAAAATTTCAAAGTTATCAAATGTAAAAAACTTTTTTCGAGTGATATTTAAAAGAAAAGGACTTGCACCATGTCTTTTCATTTTTTTAAGAATATTAAATCTTAAGTTTTTATATTCTGAACTTTGAAGATATACCAAAACATTTTGGCTGCACTCAGTACTAAGAATATCTGGAGATTCTAATTCAAGAGCTCTTCGCAAATGAGAAATTCCATGAGGATCACTATGAATTGTACCAATAAAATGTAAGGAAACCATAATTTTTTGTTTAATACCCAGCTTTTAAATCTTTTTACTATAAAGAATACAAAAAGTAATTTTACAAAAAGAGTAGTTGATTAAAATAAGAGCGATAGCTATTTAAATAATCTAAATTTATCACTAACGGGATCGTCGTATAACTTGGTTAGTACTCCAGGTTTGGGACCTGGTAATCTCGGTTCAAATCCGAGCGGTCTCACTTATTTATTCTTACCTAAAATAATTTAAAGGTAAAAAATCCTCTCTATAATCATCCAAATAACAGAAAAATACCCTTAAAACACCCCAAAACTATTTAAACAGCTAAAAATCTAAAAATCCAAGGATAAAATGAAAACATAGAAACTAGGCTCTGCTGCACGTTTTGGTGCAATATACGGAAAAAGAACAAAAACAAAATTCTTAACTGTTGAGAAAGCGCAAAAATCACCACAAAAATGCCCATACTGTT
>JAUYPF010000051.1 GCA_030697685.1 bacterium
TACAGGAATTGCTGTAGGAATGGCAACAAACATCCCACCCCATAATATTACAGAAGTGTGTAGAGCAATTATAGCATTGATTGAAAATCCAAACGCAGAAATTGCAGACCTCATGCAGAACATCAAAGGCCCAGACTTCCCAACAGGCGGAATTATCTGCGGAAAAATGGGTATCCTCAATGCATACAAAACTGGCCGTGGAAAACTCCAAGTGCGTGCAAAAGCAGACATTGAAGTAAAGAAAGAAAAACAAGCAATCATTATCACAGAGATTCCTTATCAAGTAAATAAATCAAACCTCATAGAAGGCATTGCACATCTCGTCACAGAGAAAACCATTGAAGGCATTTCAGATATTCGTGATGAATCTGATAGAGAAGGAATGCGCATTGTCATTGAAATCAAGCGTGGAGCAGACGCAAATGTTGTTCTCAACCAACTTTACAAACACTCACAACTAGAGACAACCTTTGGAATCATCATGCTTGCAATTGACAACAAACAACCAAAAGTCATGACCTTAAAAGAAGTGCTCAATTATTATCTTGCACATAGAAAGGAAGTGATTGTTCGAAGAACACAATTTGACCTACAAAAAGCAAAAGCACGTGCACACATTTTAGAAGGTTTAGAAATTGCCCTCAACAATATTGATCCTATTGTCAAAGGCTTGAAAGAATCAAAGACAGTAGAAATTGCACGAAATTTTTTAATCAATAATTACAATCTTACAGAAATCCAAGCAAATGCAATCCTTGATATGAAACTCCAAAAGATCACTTCTTTAGAAACAGAAAAACTCAAAGAAGAATTTGAAGAAATAAAGAAACTCATGCTTGAACTAAACTCTATCCTTGCATCTGGAGAAAAAGTTCTTGAAATCATTAAAACAGACCTCAGAGAGATTATAGAAAACTATGGCGATGAGAGAAAAACAGCGCTTGCAGATGCGGAAGAAGAATTAGAAATGGAAGATCTGATTCCTGATGAAGAAGTTGCACTCATGATGACCACCTCTGGTTACATTAAACGAATGCCTATAGAAGAATATAAAATACAAAGAAGGGGCGGTGTAGGCGTCAAAGGAACAGAAAAGAAAGAAGAAGATGATGTAGAAACAATTATTCACACAAGCACACACAATTATCTCCTCTGTTTCTCCAACCAAGGGCAAGTGTATTGGCTCAAAGTCTATCAAGTACCAGAAGCAGGAAAATATGCAAAAGGAAAAGCCATTATCAACCTTTTAAACATTAGCGAAGGGGAACGTATTACAACTGTCATTCCAATCAAACAATTTGATGACAAACACTTCCTCATTATGATGACAAAGAAGGGTCTAGTAAAAAAAACAGAACTCATGGAATACTCTCGTCCAAGAAGCAATGGAATTGTGGGAATCAAATTAGTAGAAGGAGATGAATTAGTCACAGTAAAACTTACTCCTGGGACCTTAAAATTCATTATTGGAACAAGAAAAGGAATGGCTGTTCGTTTTGATGAAGAAGATGTGCGTGATGTAGGAAGAAATTCACAAGGAGTGAGAGGTATTCGTTTAGCAAAAGATGACGAAGTCATTGGGATGGAAGTTGCAATTGATTCTGGACAATTACTTACGATTACAGAAAATGGTTTTGGGAAGAGAACAGAAATTCCTGAATATAGGTTGATTTCTCGAGGAGGAAAAGGAGTCATTAATATTCAAACCACAGATCGAAATGGGAATGTTGTTGCCATTAAAACAGTCAAAGAAAATGATGAGATCATGGTTGTTTCAAAGAATGGAATTGTCATTAGAATACCAGTCACAGAAATCCCAAACATTAGTAGAAATACACAAGGTGTAAGAATCATGCGTTTGAAGGAAGGAGATAAAGTTTCTACAGTTGAGAAGATTAAACATAGTAATCATACGAATGGTGATAATAATAATCAGAATATAGAAAATAATTCTAAATAAAAAAAGAACAAGAAAATATTTAAAGAAAAAGTACAAAGAAAAAAATAATGCACACAAAATTTATTTTTAGCCATTTAGAAAACTTAAGAGAAATAAACAAAACAAATGATGAATACAGATCTTATCTGAACTATAGTTGGAGTTCTGGCAAATAGTTAAGAGTATTATTCTACTTCTAACATTATTCGTTCTAAACTTTTAGGTTGAGCATCTTTGGCGCTAAGATTCGTTATGCTCACCTTTACCCCTGGAACGCGATTATTCTCCTCAAATCTAACGTAACTAAAGAGAGTCATAAAGTCCAGCATCAAAGGGTGCGCTACTGGTACAGTACTATGATCATTATTATAATTATTATAATAAAACTGCATTTTATTACCATAAACTTTTCTATGTGCTTGATAATAGGCTTCTGCCTGCTCTTCTCCACCAAGAAATGCTTGTACATCAGGCAAAACCTTATCAAGTCTTGGTTCTCCAGATTTTCCACTATTCATTCTTGCATAATCCATGACAGTAACAAGTCTTATCCCATCTTTTGTTTCTCCATTTCTTTTTTCTAAAGCATCAAAGCTTTTTTGTGTTAATGGTAAAGCACCATTGATTAATTTCTTTTCAGAAATTGCATTTAAAATATATCCCATTTCAGACCATTCTCCAGGAACATGCACATAAATATCTACCTCAGAACCAGAAGAAGTTCTTCCACTTGCGTAAATACTCATGCTTCGACCCCAATCCTGGAATAATGCTGGATACACAATTTTTAAAGCTGCAAACTCAGGCAAAAACAAAGGGCTATATCCTGCTCTTTCACATGTTTCTAAAGAGTCAATTAAAGTATCTCCTTCAAAAAATTCATATTCTCTCTCACCAATAATCAAATCTTGACTCATGTTTCTCCTTTTCACCTAATTTTATAGTATTTTTAAAATTTTTCTCTGTTTATATAAACTTCGCCCCTTTAAAGTAGTCTCTAAACAAAGACAAGAGACCTTTAAATAGAAAAAACACCTTCTTAAGAGCATGCCAAGTAAGTATGAACGAGAACAAGCATATGTCCAATTAAGAGATATGAGTGAAGATCTCAAAACATTAAAAGATACACATGATGAATTTGTGAGAACGCAAGAGTATACACAGAAAAACCCTCCAGGTCCTCTTGAAGTAGAAATAGACACAACCGCATTAGAGAGATATTCTGAAAATCAAGCTCTAGAACTTGAAACAATTTCTGATGATATTGGATCTATGGATAGTAGTTTGGAATATATGAATGATACTTTAGATTCCATAGAATTCTATTCCCGTATGGGTCTTCCTATACTAGCTAATACATGCTTGGCAATCAGAAAAGGCAACAAACATTTAAAAAATATTTCTGAAATGCAAGAGCTAGCTTGCGATTATCTTGGGGAAATAGGAGATCAATTAGGTAATGTAACAGAAGGAATAGACACAATTAATGAAAACTTAGGGTATCTTGCTGAGGGATTAGAAACTATTATAGACAACCAAGAAAGACAATATGAACTTACAGAACGTATAGGAAGAGCATTCAAAGAAGGGCTTCTAGAGATTTCACAAGATCTTAATAACATCTATTTACAGCAGCAATATCAAACA
>JAUYPF010000032.1 GCA_030697685.1 bacterium
TTTTGCATTAGGATGGAATTTTGCTATTTCTTTTGCAGTATCAGAAGCTCTAGTTAAATCACTAGAATATATTGCACTTATTTTTTCATCTTTTAATCTTAATGATAATTTTTTTGCTTGTTCTATGCCTAACTTTGTTAACTTTCCAGGTAAATGCCCTTGAAGAATTCCTTTCTTATTTTCTTCTGTTTCTCCATGCCTAACTATTATTAATTTCATTTTCCAGTATTTTTAAAGTCTTCTCAATAAATTTTTTTGCTTTATTTTCCCATAAAAGACTTTGGTTCCTCCCATCCCAATAAATTTGTTTATAAATGTTTTTACTCTCATCTCTTTTAGCTAATAATTCAAGAGCCTTTTTTAACTTTTCTAAAGAGATTTTATTTCCTGTATTTCATCCATGAGGAACACCTACAAATACCACTTATATCCTGTAAAATTAAGTCGGTGTATCGTCCACTCTTTCCCATCATAAGAAAGCTCATTGATTCCACAGTTTGCTTGCTCACACAGTTCCATGACATATTCTACTGGGGTTTTTAAAAGAGAAGCAAGTATTGCTTTAACACTGCCACTATGCCCACAAATAAAAATATTATCTTCCAATGAATGGCTTTCTAAAACTTTTTGAAATCCAGAAGAAACTCTGCTGAGAAAAGCATCTAATCTTTCTCCATGTGGAAAAGCAAAACTTCCTTTTTCTTCATTCCATTGTTTTCGTAAATGGGGATGTAAACTAAAAACTTCTTTCCATGTTTTTCCTTCATAATCACCAAAATCCCTTTCATTAAACTCTGGAAAAGATTTACACAGAACTGAGTTTTCTTGAAAGCGAGTAACATATGCAGCAGTCTCTTTACTTCTTTGAAGTCCAGAACTATACATTCCATGAAGAGGAAATTGTGCAAGATATCTCCCTAGGAGTTCTGCTTGTTTCTTCCCTTCATCGCTCAATTCTTGATCTGTTCTACTTATGAGAAGTTGTTCTTTATTCCCTTCTGTGTGTCCATGTCGAGCAAGAAAAAGTCTCATAGATATTCTCCTAAAATTTCACTAGATCTATCAGAAAGGTGAAGATACCGTATCAGATCATAATGTAATGGTTTCTCTGAATATGCATCCAGAGCATCTTTGAAAGAGAAAGAATGTTTTTCTGCAAGAGCATGTCCTTTTTTGAACTGAAATTGAATCGATTGTAAAAGCGCAAGACGAAACTCTATCCCCCATTCTTCATCAGTACGAAGATAGTGTTTGAAATTTTCAATTCTTCTTTTTTTATATTTCCCATGAGCCAATTCTCCTTCTTGACAAGCCTGTTCTAAGGCAGGTGTCCGTATTTGTAATTGGAAGGGGGCATTATCAATATGAAGGTTAAGATCAAGAGAACGATAAAGAGTCGGATCTTCTTCAAGCGAATCAAAAACTCTCCAATAGGGAAAAAAATCTTTTTTCAGAAGTTCTTCAAGAAGCCCATAGCAATCATCTATACTTGGAAGAATGGAACGAAAGCCTAGAAAATCATTCACTTGGTTGAGATCTTTTTTTCTACTGCAAAGCATAGTAAAGAGCAGACTATCAGGAGATTTGATTCTACTTAGAGTACTGGCTTGTGGGAAATCTTTTAATCTTTCTCCTATAAACTCTTGTGCTATTACAGCAGAATCCCTTACTGGCTTTAAAGAGTGATGCATCTGAAAGGCTTCAATAATTGGATCTAAATCTTCAATTCTTTTCAATTGAAGCAGCCTGTGTTTGATTTCTTCTTCGTTCATATGTTTCTAGCTCCTTAAGTATTTCTTTTGGAATATTTTTTACTGATATATCATTCATTTGTATCCACTCATAAGAGGAAAGTTCTGCATTGAGGGTAATAGTTTGTTTCTCTTGGAGAAAACACAAAAAAGTAATGCCAATAACATGAGCATCACTTGCAACAAAATCCCAAACAGTATTCACATCAGCAACAGTAACATCCAGATGTGTTTCCTCTTTCACTTCTCTTTGTATCGCACTTTTAAGATCTTCTCCATATTTTACATGCCCTCCTGGCAGTGTCCATTTAAAAGTTCCATGACTATCTTCTGCTCTTTGAACCATGAGAAACTCTTCTTTACAAACAATAAATGCCTTGACAACAAGATCAAAATGATTCATTTTTGAAACCTCTTCTCTAAAGTGGGATCTTCCCAAGGGTCACCTAAGCGGATGAGAAATGCTTCTTGTCCTATTTCTGGAAAATAAATTCTATGTGCATGTACTTCAACCTTGTCTCCTTTTCTTAGGAGAAGTTTATGGCCCATTTGATATGATATGAGAAGTCTTCCATCATTTAAAAGATATGTAGATGGAGTAAATGCTGCATCAAACTCTTCTGCAATCTCTCCTTGTACTAGTGCTGGACCTTGGTATTCAATTTCTTGAGGAAAAGGAAGAGTATCTTCTTGTGAATACAAGGGGAAAATATCTATAACATGATCTCCTAAGCGAAATAATTTTTGATGGACTCTCCCATAACGCATAAACTGGTGTTGGGAAATTTTTGTAAGCTCTCGTATTCTTTCAACTGCTTTTTGTACATGTTTTCTTCCATAAATGGTGATATCAACATCATTGCCATTCTTTTCTGTAAATAAAGGGCTCCCTGTGATCCCAGTTGCTTCTTTGGGAATTCCTAAACAAACACACGCTTCTTCAAGTATTCCTTCTAATTCTCTGTTAATGTTTCTTTGTGGAGGATATGCTTGTATAATTGCTGCATCTGGAATTGCAGTAACTTTCCCAAAGAAAGCATCTTCATGAATATAATGAGAATATTGTTTGAGACAATCAAAATATGCTTCTCTGGAAGTAAAATGCCAAACTGGAGAAATTTTACCATAAGATCTTCCTTTGATGTCTGTTTTTTTGATATGGGGAATAGTTTGTAATGCTTCTTTCCAAGGAATGTACACAATAAGGCCTATAGACTTTCCTACAGGATGTATATTACCAATAGAAGTAAAAATACATCCATCTTCTGTTTCGAGCATAGTTTGATCTAAGGGTTTCATTAAATACGACTAAATAGGAGTACTATTTAAGTTTAATCCTTGTACTTTATGTACTTTTAAAAATTTGTAGTTCTTTCGTCGCTTCGCTCCAGGCCTCAGTTGCCGGCGGAGGCTCAACAAAAAACCAATGCTACAAAACGATGAGTTTTTTACAGTCGGCAGCTTTATATAGGAGTTTTACCACTAGTATATCAGTAAAATGGGAATAAGAAACACACTTATTGGAGCAGGGCTTTTAGGTATTTTAGGGGCTCAGGAAGTACAGGCTGCTGGTGTGGAAGATACTGGGAACCCTTATGCAGAACTTTCCCGTCCTGCTTTAACAAAATCTCTTCAGGAAAAAGCAGTAGTTTTAACGGATAGGAATTATAAAACAGAAGTCCTAGATTATGATGGAGCTGTTTTAGTTCTTTTTGATTCCACATGTACAAAAACTCAGGAAGCAGATAATATTAATAGAAATATGGATATTGTGTATCTTGGTCTTATTGATAAGTTTGATGATATAAGAGTAAATGGTCTTCCTTTGAAATTTGCTTCTTTTGATGGTTGTGGTTTTTATGGTAGAGATTTCTTTAAAAGTTTGGGTGTGACAACTACAGAAACACATATGTATCTTGATGGAAGAGAGATTGATAAGAAGACTGGTGGTCCACTTACAGAAGATGATATAGGCCCTGTTTATCGCAATATGGCAAACCTCTGGATTCCATTAAATTTAACTGAACCTAATGATGGTTATACTGGTCGTTACAATGGGACTTCTCAATTAGTGAAAGTTCAAAAGAAGTAAGTTTAAATATTTCTAGTCTCTAAAAGAAATTAATGATTTTAAAAAAAAGAAAAAGGCTGTTACTTGTAATGGTTATTATTTCCATAATTATCCTTCTATCTTTTGTTTTAGCATCAAACCATGAATTAGGAGAAAGTACGAATGAAGGAGACCCTTCCTCAGAAGAAAATGACCTCCGCTTCCAGGAAGAAAACCAAATCCCTTTAACAGATTACATTGATGATGAAGGGGATATAGTTCTTACAGATCAAGCTAATGGTTGGATTGCATCTGATGGAGAAACTTTTTATGACTCTTCTG
>JAUYPF010000004.1 GCA_030697685.1 bacterium
ATATTTATATTATTCAAAAATTTCTTTTTCATATCCAGAAAAGTTCTCTTTGCCTAGAAGAAAAAGATGTTAGAGCCTACTTGTTACATCTTATTGAAAAAGGATATGGGAGAGAAAGTGTTCGCCTTATTCGTGCAGCACTGCATTTTTACTTCAAAAATATTTTAGCTAAACATCTTTCTTTAGAAACAGTTCCTCTTCCTAAAAGAGCCAAAACTCTTCCAAAAGTGCTTTCTTCTCAAGAGATACAGGCTATTTTTTCTGTTATCCTGAATCCAAAACATAAACTTCTTCTTATGACTGCATACTCTTCAGGTTTGCGTGTTTCAGAACTGATTAAACTTAAAACTACTGACATTGATGCTCTCCATGGCACTCTTACTGTTCGTGCAGGGAAAGGAAATAAGGATAGGGTTACATTGTTTGCAAAAAGTTTGAAAGATATGCTTTTGCAATATCTTTGCAGTAGAAAAGAAGAAAGTTGCTATTTGTTTGCAGGAAGAAAAGGGCACTTAAGTGTTAAGAGTGTGCAAAAAATTCTCGATCTTGCTGCGAAGAAAGCAAAGCTTGGAAAGAAAGTGACTCCCCATATGTTAAGACATAGTTTTGCAACACATCTTTTAGAACAAGGAACAGATATAAGATATATACAGAGTTTGTTGGGGCATAGTCGCTTGGAAACTACACAAATTTATACAATGGTTTCTAAAACTAAATTTAGCAGTATACAAAATCCTTTAGATAATTTAAAATAAAAAAATTAAGAAGATTCTGCTGTCATGTATCCACGCATAAAATAAGTTATAGTAAAAAAATTAACTTTAGTAACCCAATATCTTCAGGTATTTTTTGAGATCTTTGTACTCTTTGTCCCGATCAAGAATACAAAGTATCTTTATTGAGGGTTTGTCAACTAGATATATGACTCTTTTTTCCTTACGATTATCTTCAAATCTAATTCTAAATAAGAAAAGACTATACCCTTCTATCCTTTTATTTCTATATGGGTTTATTTTTACTAGCTGTAGTTTGTTGTCAATAAGCTTTTTTGAATCTTCACTGAGATCATCTAACTGTTCCAGAAAAAAGTTTGATGGTTTTAGAACATAGTCCATCATTTACTATTTTTTCCTCAATTTTGCAAATAACTGCTCTTCTGTCCCATATAAATTATTTTTATTGCTGACTTCAAGGAGCTTTTTCACCAGTTCAAGTTCTTTCTTTGTGATTGTTGCTTCCTCAAACAGCTTTTCTCTGACTGTCTCTTTGATAAACTCTTGTATTGTTCCATAGCCATGCTTTTCCACATAAGTATTGGCAGAATGTATCATTTTTTCTGGTAGCCTTAAGTTGATTTGTGTGTTCATGATACCAATAGATACCTTCTGGTATATAAACTTTTAGTTTGTTCGCTTATTGAAACTAACATCGCGATTAAGAGAAGTTCCATTGTACAGAACTGAAACATTTTAATTTTAGACACCAACCTTTTTTTATTATTTCTCCAATTTTTTTATTTGACTAAATTTTTCTTTTTTGTGTGACTGTCATTGTTTTTATCTTTTCAAAATAAAAAAATTAAGAAGATTCTGCTGTCATGTATCCACGCATAAAAGCTTCTTCATATTCGTTAATCATATCATCCTCAAGCATTAATTGGATGTCTTTCAGGTCATAGACACTGAGCATTTTTGGGTTTTTTGTTTTCATTTTATTTTCTCCTTTCCAAAGGAAGCTGCATTAGTTGTTCGCTGAATAATTCTGCGATGAATCTTGTGTCGAGTCTTGGGCTCATCCAAAGGTATTTGTTAGAGCTCACGCTAGATTGTTTGTTTTTCATTTTCCCCCCATTTCCTGCCTAATTCAGGAATACAGTAAATAAGTAGGGATTATTTATAAGGCTGGCGCGCACCCAGTGCCAAGTTGTCCATTTGTCCAGGAGCTAAAATTTAAGGTATAGAAGGCTTATAATGGCAAAGTAATTTTGTCCAAGACCTACTTTTTGAGATAGACTCTTGGATTTGTTTCCCCTGTGAGTTCTTTATTATCTCGAACTTCTATAAATTTATTTTCTTTTAGGGTTGCAAGTTTTCTTCTAAATGTGCGATCTGACTTACTGAATTTTTCATTGTAGATATCATAAATTTTATTTATACTTTCTCCAGAATGATCTTTAATTATTTTTATGAGTTCTTTTTCTTCTTCATCGAGAATGGTTTTGCTTTGTTGAAATACAGCCATTTTTCCAATTGCTTTTTGCACATCTTCTACACTTATGCTTCGTGAGGACCTATTTTCTGCTGCGTTTCCTGCTTCTTTTAAGAGATAGAGGCCTGTTCTAATGTCTTCTTCTTCAAAGCATTTTTCTATTATTGGAGCAAAACTTTCTTCTTTGAGAACTCCCTCATAGAATGCAAATTTTTTTCTCTCTCCTAGGATTGCTTCTACTTCATTATATTTGTAGGCATTGAATTCAAGAAGCTCTGGAATGAGACGAGAACGTGTTCTTGGATCTAATATTGCGAGAAAATCTTTCTCATTGGTAATCATGATAATGCATTTTTTGGAAATGTCTTCTACTAATTGATATATGACTTGCTCTTCTTTGAGTTTATCTATTTCATCGAGTACAATGACTGCTGCTTTTTTATTTAGAATCTTTGCAATCTCATCCATGAGCTCATTTGTTTTTTTATTTTGAACCCACTTGTATCCTAATTGTTGGCAGATATCTACAATGACTTTGAATGCAGTATCCTGCTTCCAGCAATTGACGTAAATGCCTATAATCTTCTCTGAGTGCTGTTCCATTTCTCTCAATACATGCTTACAGGCTGCTGTTTTTCCAATGCCTGGTTTTCCTGTGATTAGAAGGTTGGAGCCCATACGCCCTGCGAAAAGAGGTTTTATAATTGTTGCAATGTGCTGTTGCTGGTTTTCACGAAATTTTAAAATATGTGGAAGGTATTCATAGTCTAAAACGAGCTCATCTTTGAAAACTGTTTCATCATGCTGCAAAAAATCTTTTGTAAAGATTGTCATAGGCTTTTTTTAGAGGATTTGTTTTAAAAGGATTGTTGTTCTTAATTATATTATCTGAAAATACTTGAAGATTCCGGTTTTTTCTGCTAAGGCTTTATTAAAATGATTTTCTTCTTTATTTTTGGTGATGCATAATGCTTAAATATAATCTAATTATACAAAAGGATATGGAAGTATTTCAGACTAAACCTAAGAAATGGGGAAACTCTTTAGGAGTTACTATTCCAAAAGAGATTGTTGATAAAGAAGGTTTGAGTCCTTCTAAAAAAGTGCGTGTCTTTATTGTTTTAGACAAATCTATGGATGAAGTAAGAAAGTCTTTTGGTACTTTGAAATTAAAAATACCTACACAAAAAGCTATGGAAGAAATAGATGAAGGTGAATTTGATGATTGAACAACGTTATTTTTTGGATACTTATGCAATGATTGAGATTATTGGAGGTAATAAAAGTTATCAAAAATATCTTTATTCTGGTTTTGTCACAAGTCAATGGAATCTTGCAGAACTTTATTATCATCTCATTTCTACTTATGGAAATGATGTTGCTGAAAATTATTATAGAGTTTACCAGGATTTTGTTATTCCTATCTCTACTACTAGTTTAAAGTTAGGGATGTATTTTAAGTTGAAATATAAAAAAGAACGATTGAGTTATATTGATTGTGTAGGATATATGCTTGCGCAGGAGTTAGAGATTCCTTTTCTTACAGGAGATGAAAAGTTTGAGACTAAAGAGAATGTTGTGTATGTGAAGTAAATTATAGTTCTTGGAGAATTGCTTTCTTGATTTCTTCTTTACTTTGGACTTTGAGAAATTTTCCTTGCGGCCATATACAAATAATTGAAGATTCTTCATTGCAGAAACCCAAGCATTTTGTTTTTGTGCAAAAAATATCTGCGGTTAAACCTTGTGTTCGTATCCAGAGTTTTATTTCTTTCAGATCTTCTTCTTTTACTCGAGGAGAAC
>JAUYPF010000005.1 GCA_030697685.1 bacterium
AAATGTCATGCAAAACTTCTTTTGTTGTTGCCATATCTTCATAGACTTGTTTCATTGCATTGTCTTTTGTTGCATGTGCACAGTGTGCTTCTATCCAATGAAATTCTCTTGATCGTAAAAATGGCCTCGTTGCTTTTGTTTCGTATCGAAAAACTTGTGCTCTTTGATAGGTTTTAAATGGAAGATCTCTATAGGAACGAATCCAAAAAGAAAACATTTGATAGAAGGCTGTTTCTGAAGTAGGCCTGAGTGCAAGTTTCTCTTCAAGAGGATCATTATCTCCATGGCTTGTTACCCAAAATACTTCTGGTGTGAAACCTGCAATGTGTTCTGATTCTAGTTTTAAATTTTTTTCTGGGATAAGTGTAGGATACCAATAAGGTTTATGGCCTTTTTTTTGTAAAACTCTTTCCATGTATTTATACATTTTTTCCATAGAAAAGACAGACCATGGTTGAAAAACAATAAAACCTTTGACATTATATCGTATATCTGCAAGCTCTGCCTTTTGAATAACTTGTGTATACCATTCAGAAAAATCTTTATCTTTCTTTACGGTGATCCCTAGGTTGTCTGCCATAAAAATTAGTAATCTTTGAGAACTTTAAATAGTTTGCTCTATTTTGTTCTTCGTGGTGTTTCTAGATTATCAAAATCTTGATCATAGCTTATGATACTTTGGCAGTTTTCCATGAGAGCAGTTGTATAATGAAGAAGGTCGATAAATTTTAGCTGTTTATATTTTTCTGCTCTTTTAATAATTGTTCTAAATCTTCTTCTATTATTGGTTTGATCACTATCTTCTTTCCAATGATCTCTATTTCCATTTTGCTTCCTTGTTTTAAACCAAGAGATTGCCTCATTTCTGAAGGAATAGTGATCTGCTGTCCTTTACTCATTGTAGTTATCATGGTTCATTAGGCATTAAGGATATATAGACCTTGCGAAATTTACTTTGTCATTGTTACTAGATCGAGAATTGCATGTTGTCGAGGGTAGAAAGCTTTGAGCTCTTTGTCTACGAGTTTTTCTGAGAATACTGCTTCTTCTCCTGTAAATACGTGGATTTTATTTTTAATATGAAGGAGTTCATGTAAGGTGATTCCTTGAATGAAGAGTTTTTTTTCTGCATGTGAAAAGTTTTTTGTGAGATTATTGATAATTTCTTCACAATAATATAAAATATCTCCTCCTTTCATTTCTGCGACGAAGCAAGGAGTTTTTTCTAGATGTTTTTCGAGTTCCATCATATCGAGATAACGAGAAAAACGCTCTTTGTTCAGAAACATAAGGATTGGTTTATTTATGTCTTTTTTAAAATTGAGAATGGTATCATTAATGATTAGAAGCATTTCCTCTTTGTCCATATTTATTTTTAGGGAGGAGGAGTTTTAATCTTTTTGGTTATTACCTATAAGGAGTTACAAAATAGGAAAGTATATAAAAGACAAAATGTGAGAAATAGACTATAAAATGGTAAAAATTAAGCCTGTTTTAAAAAGAGTACAAAAAGTAGGAAATGCAATAGGCTCTTATATTTTAGGAAATGTTGCTGCTGCTGCTGCTTTGCATTCCGGTATTGAAGATTGGAATAAAGCTGTTTCTCAACCTGATTGGTTACAAAATGCACAATTTTATGGTGGTCTTCTTGCTTTTAATGCAGGGATTTTTGTTCCAAGTATTCGAGAAGGTGTTGGAAATTATGCCAAAGATATATTTGGTTATAAACAAGATAGGCCTGTTCCATTGCAGCCTTATCTCAAGAGTGCTTTGCTTGTTGGTGCTTTAGGATTTGGGCTTGCAAATGATTCTATTTGGAAGTCTAGTAGAGATGCTTTAGAAAAAATAGGAGATGATGTTGCTACTCTTATTCATTATGAAAAGAAAGTTGGAGTTCCAAAGCCTGGGCCTCCAGTTCAGCCAGGTGATGTAGGATATCAAAAACTTGAAGGTGATATTACTGCTTATATTAATAATTTACGTTCCAGAAACCTTGCACGTGCTAGAGGTATTGAAGATTATTCTTTGTTTGCAAAAGATCTTCGTAGTGGAGAAGTTTTTTTAGATATTAATACCAATGTTCCAAGGCTTGCAGCTTCTACAAATAAAATGTATGTGCTTCTTGCTGCAGAACATGAAGTGGATGCAGGAAGGCTGGCATATACAGATCAATTAGAAAAAAATCTTGTGGGGATGATTCGTTCTAGTAATAATTCTAGCACTGATTGGGTAATTGATCAAGTTGGTGGAGCAGAAAAAGTTAATGCAATTGTTCAGGATTATGGTTTTGAGGATACTGTTGTTGAAAAAATAAATCAAGCTGTTACAGGAGGGAGAACTCTTGGGAATAAAACTTCCGCTGAGGATCTTGCTGAGCTTTTAGAAAAGCTGTACCATGGAGATTTACCTAGATCTGATGATATGCGAAGAATTCTTTCTTTGAAGGCAAGTGGACATGCAGATAGAATATTTGATAGAACTTGTATTCCTGGAGATCCAAAGTTTCTTACTACAAACGGTGGATATATTGAAAGTGTTGAAAATAAAACTGGATTTATTTGGGGTGCTAATACTGATGCTGGGCTTGTGACTTCCCATTTTTATAATCGTGCAAAAGATGAAACTTCTACTGTCCCTTATGTTGTTGCTTTTCTTATAGAAGATGAAAATGCAAAGCCTGATGGTTTTCGAGGTGATGCAAATGCATGGGGAAGAGCAAAAAGTGAAACAATGAGAAGTATCTCAGAAGCAACATTTTGGGCTTTAGAAAAAAGATATTCTGATATTTCTCCTTCTTGTAAAGCTCATAATGGGGTGCATCCAAAATGAATGCTCGTCGAACATTTCGTATGGCTAGTTTAGGTCTTGTTGGATTGCTTGCAGGAGGAAATATTCTTCCGAATAGTTGTGTAAATAAGAAAGTTGTTGTTGCACCTGTATATGTAGAAAAACCTGTATCTTCTCTTGGGGAACAGGTAGAGAGATTGAATGGAATTAACTCTGGATATGCTCTTACTGAGAGGGATCTTGTTGCTTTAACGAGAATGCTTTATTTTGAAGATGCAGGTGATAGGCTTCTTCATGGTGATGCAGAACAAAAAAAAGGATATGCTGCAGTTGCTGAGGTAATTAAGAATAGATTTCTTTTTGATACTTGTGCAGAGAATGCTCCTGTTAGAAATCCTACATGTGGTGGATCAAATGTTGATACCATGTATGATGGGGATCAAGGTTTAGGAGCTATTATTGAACAACATATTGTAAAAAATGGGAAAAGAATCTACCAGTTTACTTCTCAAGCAGATTTTTCGCAGTATTTTCAACCAGCATCTTTGGATAAGGGAATGAATTATCTTATTCCTAAAAAAGTGGATGGAAAAATTGTTAAAGATAAAAATGGCAAAACTGTTTATGTATCTGTCTTTGATGAAAAACAGATTGCTCTTGCATATAGTGCTCTCGCTGGTGTTCTTGATGGGAATATTCCAGCTATTACTGAAGGAGCTTTATCATATAAGAATAGTGATACTACAAATCAAGTGTGGAATGATGAGCAAGTGTTTCTTGTTCCTTCTGAGGGTTGTAGTGGATTACGTATTTCTATAGGCCCAAAAGGGCGAGATGCAGTTAAAAATGGAAGAGCTAGATGTCGAGTTGAACAAGCATATGTGCATGATAATACTGGACAAATTGGCAGCCACGATTTTTATACTGTTGTTGAAGGAGAAAGAAGAGAAATTGTTTGGGATGATAAAAGTGGGAATACTTATGTGAATGGTACTTGTACAAAAGGGCCTTGCAAGTAAGTTGTTATACTTTTTACCCAAAGCTATTTAAAAGCCCCACGTCACGCAATGATGTTTACAGAAATTTGAGGAAGTAATGACAATGATATTTGGATTAACAGAAACTTTAGAGGATAAACTGCGACTTTTTCGTAGTATGGCTTTTGATAATCAAGCTATGCTTAATTTCTTAGATCAACATCCTTTAGAGGATATTCCTCATATTGATGAAAAGTGTGTTATTTTTTCTTTGAAAGGAGAAGGAGATAAAACTCTCAAATATGGTGTACATCCAATGAAATATACCTGCATTGATTCTTATCTTCAAGGTGTTACTCTGCGTGGATTAAAGAATCAAATGTTTGTACAGGGGATTGAAGGAGTGCAAAGGCTCTCTTCTTTTGGGTTTTATGAAGAAATTCCAGGATTGTTGGGGAAATTTGAATATCTTCCTGGATATAATCTTAAGCTAGCACCTAAGGCTTTTTCTCAAGATTCAGAGAAAGTTTTTGCTCTTTTCAAAGAGATTGATGCGACTCTTGCTGCAATGCATGCGAAAAAAATCATTCACAAAGATGTGAAACCAGGGAATATTGTGTATAGTAAAGAGAGATTGCATTTAATTGATTTTTCTACTTCTACAAACTTTACGGAAGAGCTTATGGATAGAACTTTAGGATGTATTTTTGGTACGCCTGGTTATATTTTTATGGGCTCTGATCGTTCCAAAGATTATTTTGCTCTTGGGGTTAGTTTTGCAAAAGTTCTTTTTCCGGAATTGAGTTTGAGAAAGCTTGATGTTAGAAATATAGCTGGACTAAGGATTTATGAATTTGAATCTGATATGCGCCGGGATCTTCTTAAAGAGTTTGGTTATTCTTTTACAGAGTATTTTAATGATTTGATGCATAGAAAACCAGAAATTGACTATGGGTCTGTTGCAGAAAGGATTGCTTCTGTTCCTCATGAGGAAGGCGTTAATGTAAATTATAGTTTTAATGTAGGAAATACTACTTTTGTTCAAGAGCCAGTTTCTACTTCTGTTTATTCTATATGAAAACCTTTAATAAGAATTAGAGAATCTTTGTTTATATGGGCCTGTAACATAGCTTGGATAGTGTGGAAGGCTTCGGGATCTTCAAAGATGAAGTAACCTTCATACCTGGGTTCAAATCCCAGCAGGCTCATTCCTTTAAACTGCTTTAAATGGGGTTTAAGACCTTGTAATAGCTCACCCATAACTATATAAAGTCTATAACCCTTTCTTTTGCTAGGCCCGCCACGAGAATACTCAATGGAGCGGACGAAGAAATTCCCAGCAATGAGCTTGGGGGTTAGTGTCGCGGGCGATACTATTCATATTTGAATAAAAGACATAAATAAATAACATAGAACAAGATCATATTTACTGAATTACGTTAGTTATTGGCAAATGAAGGTGTATGTATTAGAGGCAAACCAGATAGCTTTAGAAGTAAGCCAGTAAACAGCTCTAGATAGCTGTGGGTGTTCTTGTTCTCATTGGAGGAAATAAACAATGGGAAAAATTAGTCCGGTATCGGCAAAGTATATTATTCATACCAGTATCAATATTGAAGGAACTGTAGATAGACCTGATATTATTGGGGCAATATTTGGGCAGACTGAAGGACTTTTAGGTTCTGATTTAGAACTGAGAGAGTTGCAAAAATCTGGAAGAATAGGTAGAATAGAAGTAAACACAAATATAAAAGCAGGTAAAACTGATGGGATGATAATTATTCCTTCTAGTTTAGACAAGACAGAAACTGCAATTGTTGCAGCAGCAATGGAGACTATTCAAAGAATAGGGCCTTGTAATGCAGTAGTTAAAGTTCAAAAACTTGAAGACGTTCGTATTTCTAAGAGAAATTTTGTTATTCAAAGAGCAAAGGAGCTTCTTAAGACTTTTACTGATAATGAGCTTCCTGATTCACAAGAAATGGCAGAAGAAGTTGCACAATCTGTGAGAATGGGAGAAATAGTAGAATGGGGAAGAGAAAGACTTCCTGCTGGACCAGCAATTGATGAGTCTGAAGAGATTATTCTTTGCGAAGGGCGAGCAGATGTTTTGAGTCTTTTGAAGTCTGGATTTAAGAATGTCATTGCATTGAATGGAACTTCTGTACCAGAATCTCTTATTCCACTCTGTGCAGCAAAAATTGTTACACTTTTTGTTGATGGAGATAGAGGAGGGGATCTGATTACAAGAGAGGCTCTTGATGTTACTGAAATTGATTTTGTTGTCAAAGCTCCAGATGGGAAAGAAGTAGAAGAGTTGACAAAGAAAGAAATCCATAAAGCATTACGAGGAAGAATTACTGCAGAACAAGCAAAACTTGATTTGAAAGATGTAGTTCCAACTAAGAATGGGATGTTGAGACCACAGTATAAACAAGATGGATTTCGTGGAGTACAGGATAGAAATGTGCGTGTTCCTATTGGAACACAGCCAGTTATAACACCACAAACAAGGGCTGTTGTTCCTAAAAATGTTATTTCTGATGAGCAAAAGAAAAAGTTCAAGCAAATGCTTGATGATCTTGTTGGGACTAGAGGAGCATATGTGCTTGATGTAAATATGAACATTATGGGAAAAGTGCCTTCTACGGAATTGCAAGGAACTTTACGAAGTGTGAAAGGTGTACAAGCAATTGTGTTTGATGGAAGTATTACACGAGATTTAATTTTGCTTGCAGAGAAGAATGGAATTAATTCTCTTGTTGCAATGGATTCCAAAGTCAAGCCACAAGAAACTAAAATAAATATTTACACTCTGCAGTCTTTTGCATAATTTTTTTTATTTTATTATGATTAAAGTAATAATATTTGATTTAGAGAGGAGTTCTTATTCCTGAAAAAGGTAGCCTCTTTTATTATTTAAATTTCAAAAAATCCTATGTGAGCTGTTGTCTCTTATTAGGCAGTTATTATTTGCTTCTTTTCTTTATGCTCAACATCTTTCCAACAAAGAAAGTTGTTTAATTCAATTATTTTTTTTACAACAGGGTTAGCTGTGTTTATTTTGTAGAGAACATTACCTCCTAGTGTGCGTGTGGAAATAACAGTTTGGTTGTGCTCCAATTGCGGCCATATTTTTTTTAGTGTCTGAAAGTTTACATTTGCATTCTTGGCTATTTCTGTAATTGGGTAGTCAAAGTCTCTTGAATAGATCAAAAAGTCAAGTACTCTGATGAGTGGGTAGTCCCCAAATGTTTTGATAAATATTGATTGTTTTTCCATTGTAATGTTGTTGTTAATGTTGTTTTGTGATGCTTATTAATATACTTTTTGGTGCTATTCGTTATGTTTATTGTAATGGTAAATCTTTTAAGCCTTAAAAAGAACGAGATTTTATGGAAAAAGAGCAGTTAAAGGGTTTTGTTGTAAAGAAACTTTTTCATCATGGTTATATTGGGGGAAGGCATACAGACATTGAGAATTTAAAGAAAGGATTACCTGGGCATGTCAAAGGTGATATAAAAGAGGCTGTTGAAGAGCTTATTAAAGAAGAAATTCTTATTCCTAAACCAACATCTTATGGACTGCATGTATTCTTGAATCCTAGAAAGAGAGCAGAAATAGATAAATATTTGCAATAGCTACAATGCTAAGGAAATGGAAATTTTATTGAGCATAATATTGGGATCTTTGTTAGGTGACCTGAAGGAGCGAAGTGAGGAGAGCGCAGCGTGGTTCGAGTGATAGCGAGAAAGTCTGGCGGAGGCGGGCGTTATCAAATTCTTTTCACTAATTTTTCAATTAGACTTTTTATTTGGTCTCTTGCTTTTCTAAATTTATCTAAAGATTGTCCACACATATCCTCAATCTCCCAAAAAACTATTTTATCTGATTTTTTTAAATAATCTGGCCACGTTTCCTTTTCAGCCATAACAATGATTTTGTCTGCATCCCTTACCATTTCAAGTGTTAAAAGTTTGGCAATATTATTTCTTATATTAAATCCGATCTCATCCATACAGATAAACAAATTTGAATGTTCTGGGAAATCTTTCAATTTGTGACCAGTTACTCTTCCCTTTTTGGTTCCCGCACTTGTAGCTTTATGTTTTTTGGATATTTGATTGAAAATAGCTTCTGCCATCTGACTTCTTCCAAAGTTTGATTTACAAATAAAAAGTACTTTCATATCAATATTGAAAAACTAGTTTATATAAAAAGGTATCTTAAGTCTGCTGTAGCCAGACTTTGCATAACAACCATTATATCTTCTTCTGTTATAAAAAAATGGCAGGCCATCTGAAATGGATACATTATGCACAAAAAGTTTGATCCCAGCTTTTTCTCCACGTCGCGACCCTCTAGACGCTCGCATGCATACGTAGAGCTGCTCCATTCCTGGCCTGACTCAATTTATATACACACAAACCCAAGAGGACGAAGTGTCATTGTCCAAGTGGGACTTTGAACAGTATTCCATACCTCTTTCAGACTTCAGCCCATCGTATAGTCCATTTATGGTGCAAGTGAGGACTAGCCACCCGCCTAGCCTGCCATGAAAAATCATTCCTTCATTCTTTTTAAGGGTTGTGTTCTCTTGAAATTTGTTGGGATAGGTTTAAATAGAAGTTTCTCTTAGAATCTTTTTTGGGGAATGGTTAGGTGATTAAAAAAATATTTTTACTATTATGTATCTTGTT
>JAUYPF010000008.1 GCA_030697685.1 bacterium
AAATATTCTCTTATTAGTTCAAGTATTCTAGAAGTTGAGCCTTCAGAAGTTTATTCTATTGAACAAGGATTAATTTATATATCTAACAACTTTATATCTGTTAAGGCGGATACTTTAGATGTAGGCTATATCACTTCTATCTTAGATGATAGAAACAAAGTTTTTGATAATGGCGCAGTTTATATTGTTGAATTAAGCTACAATGGGGGAAACAGTTATGAAAGTTAATGGTTCTCATAAAGAACTCGCATTTTTATTTTGTCTTCTTTGTACTTTACTCTTAGTTTTCTTATTTATTTCTCTAAAGACATCTGAAGAATCCTTTACCGAGCTTTACTTCGAAGATCACACAAACCTCCCAAGTACAATCGCCTTAGGAGAAACCTATGATTTCAGCTTTAGTATTCACAATCTAGAACAAGAAACAACAAACTATGAATACGTTGTATATATAGTGGAAGAGGATGGAACAACTACTTTAGTAGACTCTTCTTCAATAAAGCTCAAGAACGAAGAAACAGCAACTATAGGAGAATCTTTCACTTTAGAAGACTCTTTTACTACAGCAAAATTAGTTGTAGAACTCAATACGGGAGAAGAAATCCATTTCTGGATAACACAACAATGATAATCATAGACATCCTCCACGCAATTATTGGGTTAGCTTTTGCTCTATTTATTCCTGGTTTTCTCCTCACAAAAATCATCTTTAAGGAACAAGAAATTCTTGAAAAAATAGCTTTTTCCATTGCTTTTAGTATTGGTATAGATATCTTTTTGGGGCTCTTTTTAGGAGCAAATGAGACCATGTTCAAGCTCACAGGGGGCATTACTGAGTTAAATCTCTGGTTTTATCTCATCTTTATTACTCTTCTTTTAGGTGTTATCCTCTTCATTAAAGAGAAAAAACTTCTTCATAAATAAGCCTATTTTAACCTTATTTCTTAAAAATAACTCAAAATTAACCTGAAATAGAGCTATATCCTCTAGTTATAGAATCACTTGAAAGTTAATACAAAACCATAAGGTATATAAATAGGTTCTAATTTTAAAGTAGTAACAATTCCTTAAGGAGGAGTACAATAAAATGATGAAAAGACTATTAATAGCATTGATGTTTGTGCTTAGTCTAGTTGCTGTACCTGCTCTAGCAGACACAAGTTCCAACTATGTTGTAAACAATGTGTATGTAGATGGTATGGTTCTAAGTGCTAACACAATCTATGTTGAAAGAGGGGAATCCCAAGATTTAACTGTATACTTAACAGGTACTGGGGAAACCACAGACGTAAATATTCGAGCATGGATCGGCGGATATGAATATGATTCAGTTCAAGTAGCTTCTGCAATGTTTGACATTGAAGATGGCGTTTCTTACCAAAAGAAATTAACTCTTGAATTTCCAGAAGACCTTGACGCAAACCAAGAATACACCTTATATGTTGAAGTATACGATGATGTAGACTCTGTTACATACCAAGGTACAATCTTAGTAAGCAAAGTTCGACATTCCCTTGAAATCCAAGACGTTATCTTAGACTCAAGCTTAGATGCTGGTGATTACACCACAGCTACAGTGAGACTAGAAAACCTTGGTGACAAGAAAGAAGAAGACATTAAAGTAACAGTTTCTATCCCTGAATTAGGCATAGAAGAGTCCACTTTTGTTGACGAACTAACCAACGACGAACTTGACAATGAAGATGAAGAATCATCTGGCGATGTCTCCTTGACCTTCCAAATTCCTAAAGATGCAGAATCTGGGGACTATGAAGTACAAGTAAGCGTAAGCTACAACAAAGGTTATGATACTTTAGAAGAATCTACTTCTGTAAGTGTTGAAGCTCTTGAAGTTGCTGAAGCTGAAGAAGACAGCACTGTTACCGTAGTTGTTGCTGAAACTGAACCTAGTGAAGATGCAGATGAAGGAACAGACTTCTCTACTGCATTAAGACTTGGCTTTGGTATCTTGGCTGTATTAATCGTTATCCTTGCATTGATCTTGATCGTGCGAAGATAAATTTTTTCTTTTTTTTCTTTTTTTATGATACTTTTTCTCAGAATTTTAGCTTTTGTAAAGAGAGTTCTTCAATACACAATTACTTTGATAAAGAATCTATTGTAAACTACTAATCTCCTACTAAAAACGACTAACAAAAAGAAAAAAAATAATTTTGCTATACACCACAGCCGGCCGCAGTTGCTGAGCCCCCTTGAGTGTCAAATCCGAAACCTGGTGCAGGTGTGCCAAAAGAGGTTAGATCAGTGTCACACGCGGAAGGTTGGTTTACAAATGCTCCACAGATTGTATTTAGTAGGCTAGCTGCGTCTCTTCCAGATTCGACTTGCTCTCCATTAATAACTAGTGTTGGGGAGCCTTGGATGGCGTACTGTTTATTTTCTGCGTCGTGCACTAAAAATTTAGGGAATCTGCCGCTACTCCAAGATGATTTGTCTTCGAGGTTTTTTGTAACATCAAATTTCGCATCTGTTTCTTCTATGCATACGCTAATGTCTTCTGTAGTGAGATCTGCTGCAGCGAGTGCATCTTCGTAACTGCTGGCTTCAAGGAATTTACTCAGGTAGGTTAGATACTTTTCTTTGTACTCCTGTTGGATACAGTATTGTCTGAGATTCTCCTCAACCTCACCAGATGAGGGATGCATAGCATAGTTTACGAATTTCACCTCGAAATCTATGGTACTTCCAAGGGCTTTGACTACTGGTATTATCCCTTTTTCTACTTGCGTACCATAAGGACAATAGGACATGATGAACAATTCCACGTTAGGAGTTTCAGATGTGGTTATTTCTTGCGTTTGAGATGTTGCACTGTTTGTTTCCAGAGGCTCATCGATGTTTATTGCTTGGGTGAAAAGCTTCGTGCCATCTTTTGTTACGTAGGAATCAAACTCTTGTCCGTTTACGTCTAATTTTAGTAGGTATAGACCTTCAGATTCCTCTATACTCTCTATGGTTGCTTGGGCTTGACCATTCAGCATGTTTTCGTTGATGTATTGGACAGTTTTGTCTGCTACTACGTCACCACTTAGTATTTCCTCATTTGCGAATTTGAATCCACTGGTCATTACCGCAGCGATGAGAGATATTGCCAATATTGCGGTAGATATCTGCCACAACATCAGACTTTTTCTTTTTGACTTATGTATTGTTTGTTCATTTTGTTCCATTTTTCACCTATAGTATTACAAGCTAAATTAAGCTTTACATCCTCTGTAATAGTAAAGAATATTTAAGCTTATCGGTGCATGAAAAGTTTTACGCATGAAGTAACTTATAAAAAGGGGCACGTCATTTGTTTTGTCATGAGTGATGATGATATACAAAAATTTAAGTCGGTTCTCAGTCCATTAGAATATGGAGCTTTGCAACTTCTGTGGAAATACAAAAAGATGCGCGTAAGGGAGATCTGTGAGCATTTGCAATCTTCCAGAGATGTTGCTGTAAGTAGTGTTGCAGTTATATTAGATCGACTACATGAGAAGGGTGTCGTTGGAAGGGATGTTGAGACTGGAAAGGGCGGGCTGCGATATATCTATTATCCCTTGAAGGATCAGAAGCAATTTGAAACGTCTATCATTGAGATGTCTGTTAATAGTCTTATAGAAAAGTTTGGAAAGTCTGCCGTGAGTTATTTTAATCAGAGATTTTCCAAGTAGTGGAGGGAATGGTGTATTGTGCTGAATGTTCATTAGGTTTCTTTTATAGTCCAGTGAAGGTGGGAGTAGTGCTGTTATCGATATTGGTTTCTTTAAGTCTATTATACATTTTGAAGAAGTATACAATTGTTGATCTAAAGAAACGTCTAGCTTTGATTTATGGGCATGTTTTTACTTTGGTGTTTCCCTTTGTGTTTTTTGTTCTCTTTCAGGGTTGTCAGGTTTTGATTTCTTCTTGCGATGGTTTTGAGAAAGTGATATCATTGCTTCTCATAACTATGTTTATTTCACTGATCATCGGCCTTCTGGTGACTCCATATTTGTATGTTAGTATTGCTAGGAAGCATTGTGTGCGCGTTACGGATGAACACATTTCCCGCTTTGTGCAAGAAAATGCAGAAAGTCTTCAGGTGTCGGAGCCTAGGGTTTGTTTCTTGAATCTTGGTAAGCCTATTGCATTTTCTTTCAAATATTTTCGATCCGCAATCTTTTTGTCGATAGGATTATTGGATTTGTTGAACCAGAAAGAGAGGGAGGCTGTAGTTCTCCATGAGATGTATCATCTCAAGGAGAGGTCTTCGCTGTATACATATTCATTACGAATCTTGCGTTTTGTTTCGCCACTGGCTTTCTTTACAGGTTTTGAAAAAGAGTTTATATTGGAGGAACAGCGTGCGGATGCGTTCGCTAGTCAAATGCAAGGTACTTCTGAGTATGTTGCTTCTGCGAAGGAAAAAATGGATAAGTACTACGAAGATTCTGTAAGAGAACTTATGAGAGAAAGAAAAAAGAGAAAATTACTTTTAAAAGACTGAATAAATGAAACCAAAAATAAAAAAAGAGTGTATTGAAGGATATTCAAAAGTGAGTATAGATGAAGAATGGGAAAGCTTAGAAACATCTACAAACAAGAAATAGTCTAAACTGTTTCTACAAACAACCAAACAAAAAACACAAGCATCAGAAAGAAAAAAACCATTTCTAACAAGCCTCCAGTTTTAACAATCCCACGCACCTTAGGCCCTAACCAAAAAGGGCGAATACCGCTCAAAGTCAATGCATCGCTCACAAGATGCGCACAATAACCTCCTGCAATCGCTGCACCAATCCAAAAAACATCCAAATAATATCCCAGAGCAAGGAATCCTAAAGGAACAAAAATACTATGCAAAAATCCTCTGTGCCCAAAAAAGAAGGAAATAACTGAAGACAGTGGCCAAATTTTCCGTCCTAAAGTACTTCCCGGATGATCCACATCTGGAAGCAGTGCTGCAAAACAAAAAAGAAGAAAAAAAATGATTGGATGAGAAAAAGAAAATATATTCACAAAAAGAAAAGCAAAAACTACTGCAAAAAGAAGATGTGTGATGCCCAGCATAAGGAAATTTATTGCAATTCCATTGCCAATTCTTTAGGATCAGCAGCAAAAACATTATTCGCAGTAAACTCTAATCGATTAAAGAAAGTATTTTTATTTACTTTGCCTTGTATACGCAATTGTTTTCCAGCAACTTTTCTTTGCACTTCACGAAACATTTCTGGGCTATCTTTGAGTGCAGAAACATCATCCATTTCCAGTACATTCTTTACAGCATCTCGGAAGCAGACAACTCTAATATTTTCTGTTCCATCATCAAAGACCAGGTTTAGAATTGCTTGCGGAACACTCATAACAGCCCCATGATTCACACAGGTGAAGCCCTCACCAACAAATTCTACTTTTTTTGTACATGTTGGACATCCATCATAAAATCTTGGTTCAAAAATTTGTACAATAGTCCCTACAACAGTTGCATTATCATACTCTTGTAAATCTTTTATTGCCTTTCTCTGAGCTGGCACAAAACCATTCATATTAGAAGGAATAGCAACAGCTCCTAATATTTCTCCAGAAGGATTAAATGCCCAGATTGCTTGATTTCCCATATGCACTTCTTTTCCGCTAAAGCTATTTTCTCGAACATAACAATTTTGAATTTTGAGTGTCATTCCTTCTTTGACAAATCCTTCTTCCACTTCTTTAATTTGTTTTTCATCCCAAAGAACAAGACGACAGCTCCCACTTTCATCCCCTACAAGAAGATTTAGAACTCTGCCTTCACGTGCAGCAGTTTTAAACGTTCGTACTTCATTGATTTTCAAGACTTTAACAAGCATTTCTACACCCTTAAATGCAGGATTCAATTCACTCACAGTAATCCTTCTTCCAAGATTTTTAGGGATTTCATAGACTTTAACACCTAATTCATTTGCAACAATATGTGCAGCTCCTTCTTTAGAGATAAGATCAGATAATTGTTTGAGTTTTTCTTTTACACGAAGATGTACCTCTTCATGATCCATTTTTTTCTCTTCACAGATTTTCTTAACTATTTCCTCATATACTAGTGTTGTCATAAAAAAATTCTCCTCAGAAAAGATCTTCATGAAAACAAGTTTAAATACTTTTGTACGACATAGAATATAATGAATAATTTCTTATAGAATTACCACGAAAAAAGAGTATTATGCAATATTCATGAGAACAAAGAACTACTATTTCTATTTTGTACTGCAACTGACTTCTAAAGCTGTCTGCTCTTGCTCTAAGACTCTTTCTATATCTTGCTTCAGCTTAAGTTCTTTATTTCTTGATTTTGTGAGCAAGAGGATTTTTATCTGAATTCTTTCTCCTTTAATGAGGATATCATAACGAAAAAAAGAAATTTGGCGAAGCGCTTCTTTAGAAACATCTAAAACTCTTGAAGCATCTTCTATTTCAAGACCCATAGTTAATCCTCCTGGATCAAAATGAACTGTATAATCATCTATATCTACTGATTTTTCATATAAGAGGTCTTTTACTTTTAAAAGAAGTATGTCATGCTTTAAATCATAGTTCCATACTCCCTTCCCAATACCATTATAGATTAGATTCTTTGTTTTCATGTCCTCAGTATAGGAAGCGTATCTTTCTTCATAAAGCTTACTACTTCTATCTCTCCCTCCTTTATTTCAATGATTATATTTAAGTAAAAAAATTTTCTGTGATAATAGATGGTATATCTCCCATTTTTTTGTAAAGCTACAAAATGTGCTACTTCTCTTTGAAGAGGCAGCTTTAGAGCTTCTTCTGTAAAAAGAGCTCTTTGTGCATGATATATTTTCTCAAAAGCATGAGGACAAATGGTGATAACTTTTTCCTTTACTTGCTCCAGTAACCATCTTCCTTCTCTGACTTCTATTATTTCTCTATGAGACATAAGGAGCAATCACATTTTTCGATTCATAAAGATGCGCCCATTTTTTTTGGAAGATTTCCGAGAGCTTTAAAAGCAATCTGAAATATTTCCGGAAGATCGAGAGAGCAAAAACTACTTCTTCTTCCAAAGGATATATGCTCGTATATAAAGGATAACAAGAACAGAGTTTGCAAAGAGTAATCCTAGAGAAGCAGAGAGTATTCCTATAATTGTCCAAAGAATATTCCCTAAAAGTGCAATAATAAAACCATATCTTTTCTTATTTCCTATAGTATAAATCCCTAAAAAAGTAAGAAGCATAGCAAGAATATCAATGCCATAGTATTTTGTAAATAATTCTATCATAACTAAGGCTCTAGCCAAATGTTAGTAGAAGGAATAATATCCTCATATCCAAAGCCACTGAGAGTAATAGTAATCTCACTTGCTTGTGAACCTAAGTTTGTAGAATCTATTCCACTAACAAGACAAGTAACAACATCTGTTTTATCTCCTCTACTAAGCTTAACACTATCAGGGCATTCTGGTTTGTAAGCTCCGTCAACATCTATTGTAAATTCTTCTCTATAACCAGCATCTCTATATTCAAAGCATTCATTTAAAGAAGGGACAATGGTTCCAGTGCCAACATTTTCTAAATAAATTTTGAATCGCATTTCCCCATTTGCTTCTCCTTGATCAATATCTACAGGATTTTGTTCGATTTGTGTGACTTGTACACTAGAAGGGGGATTAGATCCGCTAGGTAAGTTTGTTCCAATCTCTTCTGCATTAGCAGTATAGTATAAATATGCTTTCACCACAACAGGCTCTTCATAACAATACAGTCCTGTAATTTCTTTATTTATGGTAGTAGTAATATCTCCTTCATACACAATAGGACCAACATCAACTTCTGTAGTTTCTTCTAAACAAGTATCTGGATCAATAGAATACAAAGTTTCTGCATTCTTCTCTTGTGCTCCAGAGAAAATAGTATTAATAGCTGCATCACCAGTTAATCGTACTCGTGCCTTTCCAGCATCGATATCATCTGAGAATTTATTAATAAGAACAACTTCCACATCAATATCATCACCAGCTTGATAAGGATTTGTTTCAGAGCTCACAGGTGCAAAGTCTGCGAATGCTGCACTAACCATTTGTGTTTCATCCCCATTACAATTTGCATATGCTCCTGTAACTCCACTGGTTGTTTTAGAAGTAGTACATGCAGAAATAAAAATAATTCCTATTAGGAGAATAAACAATACCTCTTTTGTACGAATCATAATTCCCTAGAAAGATGTTTTGAATTTATTAATCTTTCTGTTACTCACTCACAACATCAAAAGCAACAGATTGAATCTCTTGATATCCATAATCAATTCTAATCCATCCATCATATTCTTTTTGCCCACCAATGAATCTATCTGTATCTACATTCTCAATCTTACACGTAATTGTTGCTGTATCCTCCCCTTGATCAAAAGTGATTTTTCCACAATCATTGGATTCACCAAAAAGAATAACGGAAACATCTGCACTTGTTTTTTGATCTGTATTTGTTAACAAACAAATAGAATCTGAAGTTTCGTCAAGTTCAACAAGCTGTGCAGTATCATCTAAATTTGCTTCTGCTTCGATACGAAGTCGTAAATTAACTGCATTTCCACCTATATTAGTCAGTTCTTCACTTATTGATATAATTTTTAGTGGACCAGAAGAAGATCCAGTGACTTTATTTCCTTCAACAGAACATTCTTTTTCATTATATGGATCTCCAGTAAGACAAAGAGTAAAAGGTCCATATGCTGTATAAAGATATCGAGTATACATAGTCATATGATGAGAACCAGATGCATCTTCAGAAACAAAACTGGGGCTAAAATCTACTCTAGTCTTTTCAAAGTTTGCATCATCAGTATCATCAATGCTAATGTAGAAACTTTCACAGTTGCATCCACCTAATCCAGAAAAAATACTCCCGTCTAATCCTGTAATACATACAAGTCCTTCTGCATTAGATTCTCCTCTATCTTCAAGATTTGCAGAAACAGCAAGCCTATCTCCAACATACACATTTCCTTCATCTTGTGGGCTATTCACTGTAGTAACAATGGAACTACTTCCTCCACTGCAATCAGGAGGGCAAGTGCCTGCTAATTCTTCTCCTTCAGGAGTTTGTTGTGTACACGCCACTAAAAAAAGAACGGCAAAAAAAAGAAGAATAAATTTTCTCATGATACAATTTCCTGTTCCACTACAAGAGAATCTCCTCTAGGAACAATGCTGATAGTTTCTTGTTCTTCTTCAGTTTGATAAAGATAACTTACATCAACTTCATATTCCTTGACAACATATGGAGCATCTCCAAGAAAATCTTCCTCAACTTCAATCCAACATTGGAAAGTTCTATAGTTAGACTTGCCAAAGAATGCTTTTGTTTTGATATAATAAGTAAATAATTCTTCTTTTGCAGAATCATCAAGAACATACATATTTCTTCTTTCATCTCTTCCTGCAGAAACCAAAGGACATCCTGCATTTGCTTCTCCATTAAGTTCTTCACTTAGGCTAATACCATCAGGAAGATATAATGTAACTGATTTTAATTCTGCAATATTTCCTTTCCATTCATTTGTTAAAGTAATTCCTACAGTATTAAAAGAAGAAGTCTCTCCTCCTCGGAGGATAACTGGTTGCTGTTCTTCTCCCTCACCACCAACACCAATTGCAACACTAATAGGCTCTCCATTATAAGTTACTTGAAGATCACCTTGAGAAATAGGAAGATCATAAGCATCAAAGAAATCTGTATCCCCTAATTGATCGGCCAATTCTCCTGGAATAAAATACACAGGAAGAACTGCATCTTTTGTTTCAAAAGCAAAAATAAAGCTCCCATAAAATGTATATGCCCCATTAAGATCTTCTGTATCTTCCTCATGAATGCGGCAATACGTAGTACTTCCTTTTCGAATAATACCAGCATCAGAAGAAATAATTTCTCCTTCTTTTCTTTCAGGAGGATCTACTTTTGTATCTCCAATCTTACTAACATTAAAATAACAAGAAAAATCTCCTTCATAGGAACTGCTTGCAGGAACATTATAATATTCTATATCATACAAAATATCAAAATTCTTTCCTGCTGGAAATGTTTCTCCGGCAATTGCTCGGAAATCATCTAAATCAATACCTTTCTTTGTACTGGAACTATTAATATTTGTAGAGAAATAATCTCCAGAACCAAAAGAAAAAATACTTGCAATGAGATCAAGTGCTGGATCAAGTGTATATTTTTCAATAGTTGCAATAAAATCCTGTACAGCTCTCTGTCCTCGTTCAGAGCTGAAATATCCATATGCAAAGACTCCTGCAACAAGAAGAGCAAAAAGAAGCACAGCAATCATAATCCCATTTCTTCCTGTACTTTGTGCACCGCCAGAGGAATGATTATAATTTCCACCACTGCTTGGACTTCCACCAGAAAGAATCTGTCCTCTTTTTTCAAAAGATACCTCTCTTAAAATTCTATTCCTTGCACTAGAGCGAAACCACCTCATAAGAGCATAGATAAGTTTAAGAATATTTAAATCTTTGTAGGCTCATGGCATTAGGAGTATGTGCAGAAGGCTTAATTCGTTTATTTTTTGTCTTCATTGCATTTGGAATTAATAATATAGGCTGGGGAATAACAATTCTTTTTGTACTATTCCTCATTTTTTGGCTTTTTGGGAAGTTTGGCCTAGGTATTTTTACCAGTGCAGCTATTCTCCTTATAGTTTTCTTTATTTTCTTCTTTGCAACAGCTTGGTATACAGGCGCACCTTTGTGTGAGTTTGCAAATGAAGTAAGTTTACTATTCGTGTAGACTTTCAATATGACTGACTTTATGTTTGAAAAGAATAAGTCGCAAATGATTATCAATGAGAACTCCTCTTTGAGAAAACATTCTTTTTAATTGTGAATAAAGTTTTTTTCCTTCACTATCTAAGTCAGTAAGAAGAACAATTTCTTTTGTGTTAATACTTTCTACAACTTCAAAGAGAGCTTTATCCTCCAATGTAAGCACTTTTCTACAGCCTAATATTTCTAAAGCTCTTTTATCTTTCTTTCCTTCAACAAGAATAACTTTATTCCTAACTTTATGAATTGCCTCAAGAATCTCTTCATCCATGTATATATCCTAGAAGGAGAATTATTTAAAATGTTACTTTTTTAATCAGCAAGTTCTTCAATTTCTTTAAGTTTCTTTGGATTAAGACTTACTTCAAGCCCATAATGTGTTGGTTTTGAAAGGAGAATATCTTCCTTAAGTAATTCTTCTATTGCTTTTTTTACTTCCTTAGAACTACGAAGCTCATTGGAAAGACCTTTGGAAAGGTTATTAATGCTGGTATGCTTATGTAACCACATTCTTTGTCGATACATTTTTCGTACAATAAACTTTTTAATAGTAAACCTTTGATCCAAGATAACTTCTAAAATGGAGTACTCATTATTATAACTTCCGTTTTAATAGCCATTAATACGTAAATAGGAAACCTTAAATAATAGAAGTGCACTGTACTAACCATGGAAGAACAAGAAGAATCACCAAGCGTATTTGTTGAATACTTTGGGAATTACCCTCTAATAAGAATTTTGGATTTTTTAGTCTGTGCAAGAGAGATGGATTACAGTATGACTGAGATTGCAAAGAACTCTGGTGTAGGTTGGACTTCATTTTCAGAAATATGGCCCTCATTGATTAAGAAAGAAATCGTTCTAGAAACAAGAAAGATTGGGAATGCAAAGTTATTTACTCTCAATCAAAAAAATCCTTGGGTAAAAGAACTCATAAGAATGGATAAAGTCATTACAAAGATGGAAACAGAGAAAATACTTACTAAAAAAATGTTGGCTTAGAAAGAGTATATTAAATAATCTAAATTATTTAAAAAAGCTTTTCATTCTTTATAATAATGCGCGGTATTTTTCTGACTATTTTATTCTTCATGTATGTACTGCAGATCACTCTTGCAGATACCCCAGATCCATATGCTCCACAATTTAATTTTACCTATATTACTTCCATTTACAAAACAAATCCAGTATACACAAACATTTCAACACCTTTCGCTAAAGGCGATGCTATTTTGATTGAAGCACGTATGTATGGCACAGATCCTTCTGCAGCAATTCCTTACTATAAACAAGCACTAGACAGAACAAATGTAGAAGAACAAGCAATACTTTTTGAAACTATAGCCTCTCTAGAAAATAATCCTTCTTACTATTGGGCTTCGTATGTGCGTTGGAAATTTATGAGAAATAATTTTCGTGCAAACATAGATTATCATCTCCTCAATAGAAAATTAATCCCATATCAATATGAAGACTATCCTTTGAAAGAAATCTATTTTGCAACACCAAAAAATGCAACAACATTAACGATAGGAGAATCTTCTTTCACCTTAACAAAAAAAGATATTTTAGTATCACAAGTAGATCGTGTGACACGAGACTGGTTATCCTCACAATTACAAGACCCTAATGCAAAAACCATTTTAACAATATTTTCAGAAAAGTATGATGTAGAAGATATTGGTTGGCATGAAGGAGGAAGAATAGCACAATACAAACAAGCAATAAATCTCACGCATATTTCAGTAACAGGAACTATTGTAAGAAAAATAAATAACAATTGGTATGCGCCAAATGAGCAAGGAATATTCATGTTTGATGTTCCTTTAGATAAAGTACAATATCCAACAACACGCTTCCTAAGAGAGGATCTTGCACTAATAATTGATACACATGGAATAAATATGTTAGTCGAACAAGCAATAGAACAAAATGCAACAGTAGTAATGGGCTGCTGTGACCATATAGGAAAAATCAAAGCAGCTCTCTACTTAAATGAGAGAGGAATCAAAGTAATATGCAATACAGATAAATATCTTCCACTTGCTTTAGGACAAACAAATGAAACTTTAGGTTCTGCTCCATTTAAGAAACAAGAGAATACTTTACTCTTTGGTGCACAACCTATAAAAATAAATCTTTCTGAGAAAATAATTGTCCTTAATGCAACAGAATACTATGGTTTATCTTATTACGCAACATCAACAATATATTTTACACAACTACAAAAACAAACTTTGCTTCCTTTAGATCTTGTATTTGTAACTATTGATGATTATAACCAATTACAAAAACTTGTGGATAAAGCAGAGGAGGCAAATGCAACAGTAATTGCAGCACGTGTCTATAATGAAGATGATTATGTAGTTTTAAGCGAATGGTTAGAATCTTCAGAAAAAAAAAGAATTATACTTTTTCACTCAGAAGCATATCCTTATGGATATTTATTATTAAGAAATTATCCCGCACAAGTAACCTTTGATGATATTATGCCTTCTTTTTCCTAGATATTCTTTTTTCTATTTCTTTTTAAACAAAAAATAAAAAGCTCTGTTCATGGATAGAAAGATCTTTGCAGTTATTTTACTTTCTTTACTCACAAGAATAATTTATCTTTTCTTTGATAAAAATATCTGGTGGGATGCTGCAGTATATCTTGCTATGGGGGAGCATATAGCTACTCTAGGGCAGTTAGGATATTGGGAGCCTATTCGGCCTTTAGTCTGGCCATTTATTTTAAGTTATAGTTTTATTTTAGGAATAAATCCAATTATATGGGGGCATATTTTTTCTACAATATTCTCCTTAGGATGCATATATCTTACCTACCAGATAGCCAAAAAGTTATTTAATGAAAGGACTGCTTTTCTCTCATCCATACTTCTCAGCTTTACTTGGATATTTTTCTTTTTTAATGCAAGATTATACACAGAAATTCCTGCAGTTTTTTTTGGTTTATGTGCATATTATTATTTCTTGAATAACAAATATTTTGAAACTGGATTAATGATTGGTATTGCATTTCTTACAAAATTCCCTATGGGGATTATTCTTGTAATCTTAGGCTTATTCTCATTAAGAAAATTAAAAAATGTTTTTTATTTGTCATTAGGTTTTATTCTCATAACTCTTCCTTATTTTCTTTTCAATTACTTCGCCTATGCTTCTCCATTTGCAATTCTTATCTTCGCACAAGAATTTTTAGCCTATGCTGGTATTTGGATTTTTCAACAGCCTTGGTGGTATTATCCTCTAGAATTAGTAAAACAGAATATTCTTTTCTTTTTTGCAATCCCAGGACTTCTTTTTGCTTTCTACAAAAAAAAATACAGTGTCGTAGCAATATTTCTAATAATTTTACTATATTTCTCGCAAATGGCACACAAGGAACTTCGCTTTACAATCCTTCTCCTTCCATTCCTTTCAATTCTTGCAGCATATGGCTATCAAAAAATCTTTAAAGAAACACAATCCTTTATGTTCATAGTCCTCTTAATATTTATTTTGCATTTCTCAATAGAAGCCACAGTTACAAATGAATACTTTACCTATTTTGAAGACAAAGATACAACTGGAGAAATTCTTGTCACCCATCCTCTCACTGGATATTATGCACAGAAAAATGTTACATTGATGTATTATCCTTGGTTTAATGCAAGTCAAGCAGATTATTGGAAAGGATATATAAAAGAAAATATACCAGAATACATTGCTTTAGATACTTGCGAAGGTGGCTTCCTTTGTCCTCCTGAGGATATTAGTTGTGAAGAAAAACAAAATAGTTTACTTTTGTCTATAAATGAAAGCTATACAGAAGAATGGAAAAATGTCTTAGGGAGCTGTAAATATATCATTTACAAAAATACATAGGCTATTCCCTTTGAATAAAATCTCGCATGGTTCTTCTGAGATAGTATAGTTATAGATTTTATCTAAACGATAATTTAATGTTTCTATATACAGTTTATCTACAGTTTCAATAGCCTTACATCCTTCTCCAAGAACAATATATTTCTCCGTTTCAAGAAGTATAGGATATTGGTGAAGAAGATTACTATTCGTAATATACATTGGTTCTCTAGCATCATAATAAAAAATAATATAATAACCATCATTAAGAGAGTGATTCAACATTTGTTGAGAAGGAAAAGGCTCACTTAATCTTCCTTGGTAACTCAATGGCACCCACACATTACTTTGTAATGCACAACTATCAATACTTTTTATTCCAGAAAGAAGCTGCGAATAATCTTCTTGATGATATTGAGTAAAAGAATAGAGAGTAAAGATAACAGTAAAAAGAATGAAGATAACCACAATAAATCTTTTTTTCTTTTCAGAAAGTTTTTGTATACCATAAACAGAAAAAAACACAAAAGGAATGGTCAAATATATGTAATATCTTGCAACATCGGCTTTTATAGAATAAACAGAATATAAAATAAACAAAATAGCACTTCCTAAAATCAAATATTCTCGAGAAAAATCTCTTTTAGAAAAGAAATACCATATCCCTAAAATAATAAATGGGAGTAAAATATTTGCAACAAAAAATAAAGAAGAAAAGTTAATAGTATGTGGAACATATTCACGATAAAGAATATTCAGCGCATAGCTATCAGCAATAGAAGAAAAGATATTTCCGTAATAAATTTTATTATAAACAAACCATGGGATAAAAGGCAAAACAAAACTAAATACACTAATAATTTTCATTTTCCAGCCTTTATGGAAAAATAATAAAGGAAAGAAAACAACGAGAGGGTATCGTGTCAAACAAACAAAGCCTAAGAACATTCCAGCATACCATTTATTCTTAATAAGAAATACTAAAAATAACTCCAGCAAAGCCAAAGCAAGTAATTCAGTGCCTTCAACAAGTCCAAAAAGAAGTACAAAAGCATTTGCACTAAAAAGATAAAAATAGAGTTCATTCAACCTCAAAGTTCGTGCAAGAAATATTGAAGAAAAGAAGAATAATGTAGACGCAAAAAGAATGTACATATACTCAGCAGTTTTCCATCCAAGGAAACTAAATATTCCTAAAAAAACACTCATCAAAGGTGCTCTAGACAATTCAAAATAATTTCCATCAGCAAACATATATTGTGCGTTTAAAACATAAACAGAAAAATCCCAGCCATGATATAAAAAATGCTGCAGAAAAAAAAAGAAAGTAGCAATAAGAAATATTAAATGGAGTTTAGACAAATGTTGCGTTAAGAAGTTCTTTAATTTCATCATAGTTTACATATCCTTCTTTCTTGGTATTTCCATTAATAATAATTGTAGGTGTAACAGTCACATTATAATATAATTTTACTGTTTCTAAAGCACCATCCCCTTCATAATCTTTATTGATAGAGAAAATATCTACAGTTCCATTGCTTCTATCAACAATTTTATCCAGCACATATCCTTGTTTCTGTGATTCTTCATCCTCAAAACCATAAAAATAGAGTATAACATCATTTTGAATTGCACAGTTTTCTTTGAGTTCATTATATAAAATATATCCTCTGATTTCTAAAAGAAAATATCTTCTTGCTAAGTATTGAAATTCATCTTCTTCAAAAATATTTTTTTTTTGGTAACTATTAAGATATTGTCCAAGTTCAGCAAGTTCTGCAGATAAAGAATTTAATCTTAATTCTGCAAAACGGCAATCTTCTCCGCCATAACTATCCCAGAAAGCTCGTTCAACAAGATAACTCTCTGTATCTAATTCATTATTTCGTAAATCGCTAAGAAGCTCAGAACTTCGTAATGTATCAAGATTCCAACCTAGAAAAAGTCCTGCAACAAAAACAAGAAGTGTTATTACCAAACTTGTTAAAAATATATATTTTGGGAATGCCATTTTCTACTTCCATTTATTTTTTGTTTGAAATATTTCTTTATAGACAGCAACTATCCAATGTAAAGACCGTAAAAAAGGATAGATGGTAAGATAACTTCCTAATGCAAAAGGATACTTCCATTTCTCTTTTAAACTTTTGTGTGCTAAATGGTAGATAAGAAGTGCTATAAGGAAAGAAATAGCTATAGGAAAGAGTAGTAAAATATTCATGTTTAAAAAAAGTTCTTTAATCGTTGGAATATTATTCACATCAAAAGCAAAATATTCCCAGCCTATAGCATGAAGTTTAGAAAATTGTGTTATAATTGTAGTAATGATGGTATAACTCAATAAAATAAACATAAGAACTAAAGTAAAAAGCGTAAGAATATTTAATGGATATTGAAAACTTCCTATCAAGTTATATTTTTTATTAAAAATCATCTTTCTATATTTAATACTATTATAAATAAATCCACGAAACCAACGCACACGTTGATTCCATAAACTTTGAAAAGTATCTGGAACTTTAGTATAAGTAATACTATTTTGTGCAAGTTTAATGGTATAATGATGATAACGAAGGCGCATGGCCATTTCTAAATCTTCTGTAATATTATTCTCATCAAAACCACCATATTTATCAAAAAGAGATTTTCTATAAATACTCAATGCTCCTGGAGTAACATGCAAGGTGTCTATTTTAGACATTAAACTACGTGTAAAAGTTGCAAAAATATATTCTAGATGTTGAATTTTCTCATACATATTTTTTGCTTGTTGTACTTTAATGGTGCTAATAACAGCTCCAACTTGTGCATCTTCAAAATAAGCCACCATTTCTCGCAAACAATTTCTCATAACAAGAGTATCAGCATCAACACAGGCAATAAATTCTCCTTTAGCATATGCAAGTCCAGCATTAAATGCGTGGGCTTTCATTTCATCTTGCTGTCTTTTTTTCTCTACAAGAATAATTTTGTAAGAAGGATACTGTGCAATGACCTGTTTTGCAATCTCAGCGGTTTTATCTGTAGATCCATGGTCTACAATAATAATTTCTAATTTTTCTTTAGGGTAATCAACAGAAACAAGAGAATGCACTGTTTTCCAAAGCCCTTTTTCTTCATTCCTAGCAGGAACGATAAGGCTCACTAAAGGAAAATAGTTAGTATCTTTTTTAACTTTTTCTTGAAAAGAAACAACATGTAGCCAAAATACTCCAACATATAAACTAAGAAAAGAAACGCCTAAGATAATCCATTCTATCATAACCCAACTCTCCATATTTCTACACCTTTTTTATTATAGATTTTTTTAAAATCTTTTGTATATTCAAGGATAAAGAGAAGTCCTTCAGTATCATACTCCCAAATCTCTTCTTTCATTGCAGAATCGATCCATACATAAGATATATCATACTTTTCAAAAATGGCACGTGTTGTTTTTATATCTCTGGAATAATAAAGTGTTTGGCTATCCTCAAAACGTTCTTGTGCATCTGAAACAAACAAATAATTCTCATCAAGAACGGTACTATGCCCAGCAGCAGAAATCCAAATCCCCCTTGTATAATCTGTAAAAACTACTTCTTCTTTTTGTTCTGCAAGAAAAGCAAGCCCTTCAAGAACAGCATCATCTGGAGAGGATTCTACCAAAGAATCTATTTGTGAGATACCAGAAAATACCAAGCCTGAAAGAAGAACAAGAATAACAAAATTTCTATATTGAAAATTATTCCACTCTATTTGTAAAAGATATATAAATCCTTTTGTGGCAAGAAAAATAAAAAAGAGAGACAAAAAAAGAAGACTTTCTGGTCTAAAAATTGAAAAGATAAACAAAAAGAGAACACTAAAAAATAAAAATAAATTGGAATATTTCCTTTCCCAAGAAACAGCAACACCAACCATTGCTAGTAGACTAATAAAAATTCCTAGTCCATAAGAACTTCCTAAGTCAAAGAATATTTTTTGAAGAAATAAGAATTGCCCACTAGAATCAAAATTTAATGCTTGAGGAATTCCTGTATTATAAAGAATATATCCATAATAAAATCCTGAGACAATAAAAGTACTGATAAGACTTATTAAGAATAATTTTCTCCGTTCTTTTTTCCAAAAGAAACTGTAAAAGAAAAAAATGAAAAGAATTGCACAGGCAAGAACAATATTAAAAAGTGGAATGAGTATAACAATAGGAACACTAAGCCATTTTCTTTTCTTTTGAATGAAAAAATAAAACGCAGCAAGCGATAAAAAGAATGCTATGAAGAGGCTATTTGTAAAACTAAAAGTATAGATAAAACCTGGTGAAAGCAAAAGGAAAAATAAAGAGAGATGTACAAAAATAGGATCATCATGAAACGAAGAAATTATTTTTCCAAAAAGAACAAAACTAAGTATTCCTAAAAGAAAAGGAAGGATTTGAATAAGAATTCCTGGTGCAACACTAAGAACAAGAGCTGTGCCCCATTCATATGCTGCAAATTGTCCTCCAGCACTTAAAGGATCATACCATGAAGGATCTTGTGCAAGTCTATAATAAAGAAGTGATTCGCTTCCAATCCAAGGCCCTTTCAAAAGAGGTACAACTAAAAGAATCACACAACAAAGTGCGAAAAGTATATACTTAACATACCACTTGGTAAATAATTCCAAACTCATTTTTGTATACTTCCTTAAAGCAATTTTCATCACTTGTATAAGCAAGAGATTTTACATCATATAATTCTTGTGTTTTTTTTGAAAAATAAATATAATCTACACTATATTTGTCCATGGCTTTTTTTGCCTTTATTAATGATTCGGTTGTATAGATAATTTCTACATCTGTAATTCTATTTTCAGCATGAAAAAACTGTGTATCCCAGACATTTGTTCTATCTGCAAGATTGATAATAAGATTTCCTTCATAGGCATTCCCAAGAATAACACTAGATCGAGGAGTATTAAATTTCAACCATTGCATCGCCTCTATTTCTTCTTTTTGAATACCTGTATCAATAAGATTCGTAGCTACACCAACAGAAGGGATAACTAAACTCACAACAGTAAGAAGAATAAAAGAGCTCAAGACAATTTTTTCTAATCGTGCAAGTTTTGTTAATCTAAAATATTGGATAAATTTATCCATGCTAATTCCTGCAGTGATGCAAAGAATAACTGCCATAAAAAGAATTCCTTCCTGGAATGGAATAAGTCGTAAGAGAAGTAAAGTAAAATCTGCGATAAGAATTGCACGAAAAAGTGTAATAGTCCTATTTTTCTCTTTGTAAATAATAAGACCGATAACACCCAAAATAAGGGGAATAAAACCAATATAGTTAATCGTTTCGAGAATATTAAAATTTTGAAAGATTTGTCCATATAATTCTAAAGGGAGATTTTGCCAGATTGCAGCAAGTCCTTGTTTAAGATAAAGAGATTTGTAAAGAATAAGATTCACAAGAAGAAAAAAAACAATAAATAGGCCTATACTTTCTTTTTCCTCTTTTTTGAGGCTCAAAGATTCTGCATACATGAGAAGTGCAAAAATAAAAAGAGTAAAAATCATCAAGAGATTTAAAGGGTCTAATAAAATAAGAATGACTGACAAATAAAGAAACCATTTTTGTTTTTCTTTTATTTCTAAGAAAAAATAAAGGCCAAGAAGAAGCAATGGAATAAAAAGACTCAATACAGAAATTTGATTGAGTGTTGTTTCAATATAAATGGGAATAAATGCTGCAAGCAATGCACCAAATAATGCTGCAAAATCATTTTTTGTAATATCCTTGATAAAATAATAAATGATGATAACAATACTACTTGCAAGAAGAGCAGGAAGGATTTTATAGACAATAACATCAGTGAAAAGAAGATCAAAAATACTGAGAAAATAATGAAAGATATGTGTATTAAGAATAATGTTACCTCCATAGCTTTGAGGATCATAAATGAGTGGAAGAAAATTTTCTAGGATATACTTACTATGTCGAAGATTAAAATATGCTTCATCACTGCTAAAAAAAGGAACACGAAATAAAAATATAAGACGAAAACCAAAAGCTAATAAAAAAATAAGAAACAGAATAATTTTATCTTTTTTAATTTCCATCTTAACACTTAGATCCGAAATCATCTGCATCAAGGCTTAAGATAACTTCTTTAGGCATTATTTCTATCTCTAAATGTTTATTGAGAGCAACAGCAATTTCTTGACTCTCAATTTTTTTCTTTTTCTTTTCTTTGATTATAGGAATAGGATATTCTTTCTTTTCTTCTTCTCTTTGTAGAATCTTTTCTTCATTTGAGATTTTATCTTGAACATCTTCACTAAGTTTTTCTTGTTTTTCCATAGTTTCTTCTAATCTTTTTTGTAAAGCCTCTTGTACAACATCAAAATATTCAAAGAATTTTGGAGCAAGTTTTAATGTTCTTGTTCTTCCAGATTTTTCAGAAACAATAAATTCCATATCTTTCAGTGAGTGAATATGATCATATGCAGTGTTTCCTCGCATTTTAATTATTTCTGCTTGTTTTACTGGTTGTTTATACGCAATAAGTGCAAGAGTAGCCTGTGTCGGTGCATCTAGTTCTGCTGCAGAAAGTAATTTCATAGAAAGATAATTATACTGTTTTTGAATATTCAAACGATATTTACCTTCTTCTTCAATGATTTCAAGACTTCCAACACGTGTTTCATAATCTTTTCGTAACGCTTTCATAGCCTCTTTAATAGTTCCAATGCTTCCAATATTACAAAACTGTGCAATTTCTTCAATGCTCATAGCCCGTGCTGTAATAAAGAGCACTGCTTCTATCTTGTTCTTGAGATCTTGCATATTCCCTTTAATATATAGAGATTTAAAAAGTTTCTGTTAAAATTAGTATTACTTGGGAGTAAATCATTAATAAAAAAGTTTATATAATCTTATTTAATTACCAAAAATATGAGCTACAGATTAAAATACCTTAATACAAAGCCTTTTTTACAGGATTTAGAAGAATCTAAAGTTCCTTGGAGTTTTGTAGATATTTGTATGGCAAGGACATTTTATCCTAATTTTAAGAATATTTCTTTAGATACAAGCACTCTTGTTCTTTTTGGGAAAGGAGGAAAATGTAAAATAACAAATAACTTTCCTTGGAGACAAATAAAACCAGAATATCTAGGAAATTCTGAGCTTGGAGAAAAGTCTGTAATTGAAATCCTCCCAGATGAGTATGATAGTATTGATGCAAAAGAATTACAAATAGTTTATTTACAGGATACTATGATAAAGAAATTTGTTATACCTGCATCACAATATACAAAAGGAGGAATCTATAAAGAAAAAGAACTTTTAGATATGGGAGCAAGTCGTTTAGGAGAAAAACTGAAAACTAAAGAAAGGAGAACGCATCATATTTGGCAAGCTCTTTTCAATAATAATCCAAATTCATTAGAGAAATTTATAAAATTTGTAGATTCTAATAAAGGAGAGGAAGATTCTATGCCTATATATCTGGAGAATGCAGGAAAATATATGGCAGTGCCTTGGGAGACTGGCAGTCTAGAAAGACATTATTGTGCAATAGGAAATGCAGGCTTTGATCTTAAGAAATCTTTTCTTTTAGATATTATTTAAAAATAATTAGCCCAAGGAAAATCGTAAAATTGCAGCAACCTTTCCCAAATCTCTTAATTGTTCTCCTTCGCTTGTATCTGTGCTTATCATAATAAATTCAGCACCAGAAGCTTCAGCTTTTTGTTCATATTCCTCAGCTTTATCATCCTCTAATTTTTCAGAAACAAGTAATTTATCAACAGCCCCCATTTTCAATGCTTTTTCTACTTCGTTCGTCCCATAAGCAACTTTATTTGGTTCTGTTGCAAGGAGTTTAAAAAATTTATTCATAATTTCTCGTTCCTCAGTAATTGCTTCTTTTGCAAGAACATCCTTACTTTTTTCAACAAGTTCTCTCAAACCAAATTCTCCAGTGTAACTTAAATCCTGAATGCTAATAACTTTTCTTTTCAGTTGTTCATTGAGAAATCCCTCAGTTAAAAAACTATTTTTTGTCATACCTGGCCCACCAACAAGAATTCCTTTCAGTTCTTTAATCTCCAAAAATGCTTTATTTGCAGCTTCACTAATTCTATTAAAAAATTCTTTCGTAGCTTCTTCTCGAATTCGTGCAAATCTTTGTGCAGAGTTATGTACAACAATTCCTCCAGCAACAAAGTTTTCTTGTGCGACTTTAATATCAATAAGAGAAATATTTTTTTCTTCCACAATAATCTTTTTAATGCATGTGCCTTGTCCTTCTTCATTTAAAAGATTCATTCCAACTTCTAATTCTTCTGCCGCTTTTTCAGTCCCATCTTCTAAAAAGAAAACATGATCTGCGGAAGAAACAACCATTTCTTCACCGGCAGTAATTTTGTATACTTTATCTTTTGTCACTTCCCATTTATCAAGCACTTCTGAGGAATGAAATTCTTTTGTAGCAAAATCATAACTCATAACCATGTCTCCTTTTTCTAATTCCTCAAGAGAGATCCATTGCCCATCATCAAGAAGTACAGCTGTTTCTGGATCAAGGCATTGTCCTCCAGCTCTCGTTTTTCCAGGAACAGCAGAAGTCATATCTGTCAATTCCTGAATTTGTGTTCCCTTAAGTAATCCAATATTTGCTTCTCTTTTATCTAAAACAATAAGTCCAAATGTTTCTTTGATATCAGCCATATCTCTAATAATATCCAGGACAAAAGTTTGATCGCACCGATATAATCGCATTCGCAAAGGCAAAGGAGGTTCTATACTAAAAACTTGAATATCAGATTTTCCTTCTTTATCAGAAATATTTCCAGAAAAAATTGCCAATCCAGTCTCGGGAGTTTTTTTAAATAATCGTAAATGCCTAATCATTCTTTCTAAAGAATCAATGACATGCTGCTGTGTGGTTTTATCCTTAATATTTGAAGCAGTTCCTTGTTCCTGTTGAAGATGCTGAATAATCTTAATCATTTCATAGCCTGCAGGAATATATACAGAAACAAGTTCAGTATGCCTTCCACGAATCTTTTCTAAGCTACGAATAAATCGTTTCAGTTTCTGTTTTTCTTTTGTATTTATTGCCATAAGAGTAGTATTTCCTAAAATAATGATGCTATTTAAGTTTACCGCTATAACCTAATTTCTAATTTTTTTCCAAAACTAATCTTCTCAGCTTTTGTAACAGCCTTTAAATCCTCAATAAATATTTCTACATCTTCTTTTTTGAAAGGAATGATGAGTTCTTTTACTGGTTCTTTTAGAGAAAGATTTTTCCCAGATTTTGCTTTTCGTACTTCAGAAATAATCTTGACAAGCTCATCCCCTAATGTTTCCAATTTTGTATCAACAAGATGAGAATCATAACTAGGCCAAGCACTTACATGAATAGATTTTTGTTTTTCTATCTGTGCGTAATGCGCATGATAAATCTCTTCAGTAATATATGGCATAATAGGTGCAAAGAGTTTCAATATCGTGAGGAACGTTTCATAAAGTGCATACTGTCCAGACTGCCGAGCTTCTTTTCCTCTTTGATCTGAATTATACAATCGATCCTTCACAACTTCAAGATAAATATCACAGAAGGAAATCCAAAAGAACTTTTCAGTTTCTGCTTTAACCCGTGAATATTCATATTTCTCAAAATTATCTGTGCAGTCTTTCACAATAAAATTTAATTTAGAAAGAACCCACTGATCAAAACCTTCTAGTTTTTTTGGTTTTTCCTTGTAATTGTAATCTTCAAGATGGCTAAAGCTAAACTTTGCTGCATTCCAGAGTTTGGTAACAGTTTTTTGTCCTGTCAAGAGATCTTTTTCTAAATAACGAAGATCGTCTCCAAGTTTTGATCCAGCAGCCCAGAATCGTAATGCATCTGCAGGATATTTTGCTAAAACCTCTCTAGGTTCAACAGTATTCCCCTTTGACTTATGCATTGCTTCTCCTTTTGGATCAAGAACATGCCCAGAAACAACAACGTCTTTCCATGGTATTTCATTTTGATGATATATACCTTTCACAATAGTATAGAAGGCCCAAGTCCGGATAATGTCATGAGCCTGTGGCCTCAGAGAACAAGGATACATTTTCATAGAAGTATCATGTCCCTTATCTTCGACCCAATTCAAAATAATTTGTGGACTAACACTAGATGTAGCCCAAGTATCCATAACATCTTTTTCACCTTCAAATGAATGAGAACCACAAGAACATTTTTTCTTAGGTTTGTCTGTAAGCGGATCAACAGGAAGATCTTTTTCATCAGCAACAAAGATTTTCTTACATGCAGTGCATTTCCATACTGGAAATGGAACACCAAAATGCCTTTGACGAGAAATACACCAGTCCCAACCTAAGCCTTCAACCCAATGTTCATATCGTGTCCTCATAAATTCTGGATACCAATGAATTTTTTTTCCAGCATCTAAAAATTTCTTTTTATTTTCAAGAATTTTTATAAACCACTGTGTAGAGCTAAGAAACTCAATCTCAGTACCACATCGTTCATGCACATTTACAGTATGCTTAATATTTTTCTTAGAAATGAGGAGCTTTTCTTTTTCTAAATCATGGAGAATTTCTTTTCTTGCTTCTTTTATTGTAAGCCCAGCATACTTTCCAGCAAGTGTGTTGAGCTTTCCATCTGGTGTAAAAATAATCCTTGGCTCAAGTTTTCTTTTATGTATAGCTTCGACATCATACTTGTCCCCATAAGAACAAATCATGAGAATACCTGTACCTTTTTCAGGATTTGCTGATGGATCTGCAAAGAGAGAAACTTTATGATGAAACAAAGGGACTATAACCTGTTTTCCAACAAGTTTTGTATATCTCTTATCATCAGGATGCACATATACGCAGACAACTGCAGCTAAAAGTTCTGGTCTAGTTGTTGCAATAATAATTTTTTCCCCTTTTTCTAAAGAAAATGTAACTTCATTAAAACTAGAGTCAAATTCTTTATCTTCTAATTCTGCCTGTGCAATTGCAGTTTGACATTGTACACACCACATACTTGGAGCTGTATGTTGATAAACAAGATTTTTTTTATACAAATCTAAGAAGGATTTTTGTGATGTTTTAATACAATGGTGATTAATAGTAGAGTAAGCTTCAGAAAAATCACAGCTCATTCCAATAATTTTCCAATCCTGAATAAAATCTGGTTTAATTTCTTCAATAGTTTTTTCACAGAGTTCAACAAAACTATGCCTTGTCATTTTGGTAGACTTAACATTTTTTAATTTTTCAACAAGTCGTTCAGTAGGCAAACCATTATCATCTGTTCCGAAGGGATAGAAAACATTTTCTCCTTTCATTCTATGGTATCGAGCAATAAAATCTTGTTGACTATACGAGAAAGCATGTCCTATATGCATCTTTCCAGAAACAGTTGGTGGAGGGGTATCTATGGAATAAATCTTTTTCTTAGATTTAGGATCAAAACTATAAATTTTCTCCTTATCCCAATATAATCTCCATTTCTTTTCAGCTTCACTATAGGTATATTCTTGAGACGCTTCTATCATTACCAATCATGAATGAGGAGTGCTTTAAAAGCCTTTTTGTCCTAGCAAAGCTTATATATCTCCATAAAAAAAGGAGAAAAATATGGGCCTCAAAGCAATATTGACAAGCTTAGAAAGAGAAGGAATAACTGATATAGATTTATCAATGGGAGAAGAAAGCATTGCAAAAAGTTATCAAGTAACATTCCAGTTCTCTTTTGAAAAAGGCACTCTACACGATCCTATTAGCATTCCTCAAAATATTTCTTATCAAATAACTGAGCATGAAAGAATTCCTTATAGAAAGATTTGGGAAAATATTTCAAAAATATGCCCTCCTCATCCATTAATATATCTTGGTCCAAATTTAACAGAGGATTATACTAAAAATATCCCCAATGCTTTACACCTAATAAGTGGCTGGCTTCTCAAAAGAAGAAAATTAGAATCTATAATAAAAGAAAGAAAACTAAATATACAAATAAATAAAATAGGAGAATATTCTTATAATCCAGAGCTTTTAGATCTCATAGAAAATATTTCTGTAGAATGCTATCCTGAGTTGTATAGGTCATATATTACAAAAGATGCAGAAGTATTCTAAAGAGATAGATTTAATAAGGATATGAACCTCCAAAAATAAAATGGGAAGTCCATTAGTGAATCTCACAACAAAGCTTATTTCTTTAACAAAAAAGCAATTAGAAATAATTCAAGATTTTGATGTTCGTTTTGAATCTTTTCAAAAGCACAATGAAATTGCAAATTTGTTTATAGAAACTGGAGAAAAGCTTATTAGAAATACAAACCAAAAGTTATACGAACAATTTTCAGAACAAAAAAAGTTATTAGAAAAAGAAATTACATTTTCTCTTCGTTTTTTATCCCAAGAAGAAGCAGAAGAGGGGAAAGAGAGTGAACTTTTAAGTGAAGAGAAAGAAGCAGATAAAGCCGTATTACAAATTTTAGAAACAGAAAGTGCAGAACTTTGGAGAAATTTAAAACTTCTTCGTGAAGGGGAAGTTAAGTATGCTCTAGAAGAATTCTTAGAGGAGTTAGGAAGAGAAAAGGAAGAGCTTGTAAAAGAACAAAAAATAAATAATTATATTGAAACTTTATTAAAAGGACTAGCAGCAATAATTGAAGAAGAACAGAGAGAGCTCGAGTTGGAGTTAAGTTTACTTCAGCAGAAATGTACTTTTTCTTATTCTGAATTTAACGAATTTAAGAAAGCAGAGCTTAGTACTACCCTAGAAATGTTAGATAAAAATATAAAGAATCTAGAAAATCTCTTAAAAAGAGAACAAGGAAGATTCATTAATCCCTATAAAGTATTTACTAACCAAAAATATATTGTAACAAAAAAGATTCTTAATTTTGCAAAGAAAGGAGTTATTACAAGAGCAATGGTAAAAGAAGATTTACGATCCTTGAATCCTATACAAGCACAAGAGTATTTAGAGCAATTACTAAAACATTATGAACAATTTGAGCAAGCTTCTGTAAAATATTTTTATCGTTTCAAACATTTTTTTTATGTGAAATCAAAAGGAATAGAAGCAAAAGAAAAAGCTTTGAATACAGCAACAGTTGCGAACTTACGAAGACAAGCAAAATATGATCCTTTAACACAAGTAGCAAATAGAAGACTTGCAAATGAGATACTTGCAGAAAGAATTTGGTTAGCTTTGAAGCAAGGTGGGAGAATTTCAATATTCTTAATTGATGTTGATTATTTTAAAAAAATAAATGATGAATATGGCCATCGAGCAGGGGATATTGTGCTTGTACAACTTGCATCTATATTAAATTCTTTTTTTGCACCTCCACATGATTTAGTATCTAGGTGGGGTGGCGAAGAATTTCTAGTTATTTTTGCTCCAACAACACTTCCAGAAGAAGCTGAACAGCATGCAGAGAAAATACGAGGAATTTTAGGAAAAGAAATAAAAGAGAGTATAAGTAAACATCCTGAAGAAGATATAGGAATAGCAGATTTAAAAAAGGATGTACAAAGTGGGAAAAAACTTATTACAATTAGTGGTGGAGTTGCTTCTATAGATCTAAAGCCAAAAAGATTCCCAGAAAAAGAAGATACACAAAAAATTATGGCTATGCTTACACAAGCGGCTGATGATAAATTATATGAAGCAAAAAGAAGTGGAAGAAATGCAATTCACTCTGTAAGATTAGAAGCTTAAGAGACCAAAAAGTTTAAGTATTCTTTTTTCTTTAATTTTTAGATGGTTACAGTAACACCTTGGGAAGTGAAAGGAAATATTGATTATGAAAAACTAATAAAAGAGTTTGGTCTTCAAGAATTTAAAGAATTTCCAAAGGAATGTAATACTCTTCCGTTATTTAGGAGAGGCATTATTTTTGCTCATAGAGATTTTGGAAGAATTTCTGAGGCAATAGAGAATAAGAAAAAATTTGTGGTCATGACTGGTTTAATGCCATCTGGAAAATTTCATTTTGGTCATAAGATGGTTGCAGAACAATTGGTTTTATATCAATCATTGGGCGCAAAAATTTATTTAACTGTAGCAGATTTAGAAGCATACAATTCAAGAATACCAGATATGAAAGCTTTACAACAAACTGCGATAGAAGAATATCTGACAAATTATTTAGCCTTGGGATTAGATTTAAAAAAATGTGATTTTTATTTTCAATCAAAAAGATCAAAAGATGGGAAAAAATCAAATGCATATTATTCCTTAGCAAATATGTTTGCAAGGCATATTACTTTTAATGAATTCAAAGCAATTTATGGGGAAATTACTCCTGGAAAAATGACTTCAGCATTATTACAAGCTGCAGATATGCTGCATCCACAGCTTCCAGAGTTTGAAGGAAAAGCACAGCCAGTACTTGTGCCTGTAGGAGCAGATCAGGATCCACATTTGCGATTAGGGCGTGATGCATCCCAAAGAATAAAAGAATATAACTTTGTACAATTAAGTTCTACTTATCATAAATTTCTTCCTGGTCTTGGAGGAGGAAAAATGTCTTCTTCAGATCCAACATCTTATATTGCATTAAGCGATTCTCCAGAAGATGCTGCACATAAAATAAAAAAATATGCTTTTTCTGGTGGTCAAGCAACATTGGAGGAACATAGAAAAAAAGGTGGAAATCCTGATGTTGATGTTTCTTTCCAAATCTTACGATATGGTTTAGAACCAGATGATAAAAAACTTCAGAAGATATCTGATGAATACAAATCTGGAAAATTATTAACAGGTGAACTAAAAGCAATAACTATAGAAAAAATCACATACTTCTTGAAAGAACATCAAAAGAGAAGAGAGAAAGCAAAGAAACAAGTAGACAAGTTTTTATTTTAAAATGGATTGGAAAACAAAAAAGAATTTAGAAAATAAGCTAGGTACTTGTGCACTTCTTTTTATTCTTGGCATAGGAGCAAATAGTTGCATATACAAGCCTATACAAGCATATATTGGCCTAACAGAATCTTTTAAAGAAGTATTTGATTTTAATAACAGAAAGATTACAGACATTAATAATGATAGCTTTCTTTCTAAAGAAGAAGGAATAATAAGAAATAGAATTTACGAAGAGTGTAAGAGTACTTTGTATATAATAGGATTTGCATATAGTTTTCCTACGAAAAGTTTAATTAATGAGAGTGAAAGAATTCTTGCTTGTGTAGAGGAAGAATATAAAAAGTTAAAATAATTCCTTCACTTTACCAAATGCGTAGACAGTATCAGAAACAATAAAAACTTCAAATTGATTCAAGTTCTGTTGAAGGTAAGGAGATAATCTTTCACTTCTGATAACATCTGTCCCTTCAGTAGCTAAATTACAAGAAGGCATTGCAATAAGAATAGATTTTTTATATTTCCCTTTCAAGAAGCATTTAAATTTCTCAATGCGTATTCCCTCTTTCAAACCAATGGCGCAATGTTCATGACCAATAATAATTATTTTTGCTTCTTCTTTGAGAAGAGCATCCCCATGTGCAATAAGTACATCTCCTAATTTCAAAAAAGGAAGAATTTTGATTTTCAATACAAAAGGAAGAATGGGATCATGATTTCCTTTAATCACAATAACATTTTTTCCTTCAAGTATACGAAAAAGTTCATCAGTTCCTTGCCATTCACTGGAACTCATACCAGCAAATTCATGTTTCAGGTCTCCGTTAATAACAACAGTATCTACATGATCTAGCATTTTTTTTAAACGTTCAAAGAATTCTCTTAAGTACACTCTTGGGATAAGCACGCCTTGCCTGTTTAATGCTTCTTCAAATCCAATATGAATATCACTAATAATAAGAGTTTTTTCTTTGATAAGATACAAACCTAAATCTCGAATTTTAATATTATCGTGGATAAGCATAGAGAAAAAAATATCTAAAAGTATTTAAAAGTCCTTTGCTTTTACATAAATATGCCTTTAGAAGAGAAGATTCAGCATTGCATAACAAAAATAGAAGAAGTAAAACTCCTCTTAAAAATAAAAAAAGATTTTAAAGAACTTAAAGCAAGGATGTATGAGTTGCTAGCTATTTTTTCAGAAATTTATGAACAAACAAATATTGAAAATCCTAATCTTGCAAGGTTAATTGAATGGCCACTATCTCAAGAAATAAACTCTTACTTTCAGAAAGAAATTTCCCCTTTAACTGAAAAGGAAGTAAATTCTAATAAAGAAATTTATTTTCCTCTGTTTGAAGATGATCTCATCCCAAGATTAGAGATTATGAAAAAGGCATATACAAAACTAAAAGAAGTAATATCTGAAGCAAAAATCGAAATATTTTATGATAGCAAATATATAAAAGAGAAAAAAGATTTTCCTGCACAGCAAGCCCTCATTAACAAAGTAGAAAATGAGATTATACAATATCTCAAAAAAGGAGGAAAATTAAGAAAGAATACATTAACCATCACAGATAGAACAAATATAAAACTTCTCCATGCACACGTTCCAGCACCATTAGACGATTATAGGATACAATACCTATATGAGAAAGAAAAGAAACAGATAACATTCTTAAGATTCGCAAGGGGAAAAGACTTAGGTTATTCCAATCATTGAGTAAAATAAGCCTTAAGCATTTCAACCAAATCAGGAACATATTCTTTGGTGTTTCTTTTGACTATAGCTATCTTGTTGGCTTCACTTCTTTCTATTTCACTAAGTTCCGGGATGGGAGTGCTTGTAAGGTTATAACTAAAAGATTGTACAAAGAAATTGTTTGGGTAGATTTGACAAAGTTGATGGAATTTATGCCTTGCTTCAAGGGGTCTATGGGTAGAGAATATAACACTTTTCCGGCGTATAGAAAAATTTTCTTCATTCCCAGGATAAGTCAAGCTATCTCCTTGCAAAACATAATTCTCTAGTCCAACGCGCTGAATAAGGTCTTCAAACATAGTATTTTTGCAAAGAAGCCTATTTATAAACCTATCGAGAGCTTTTCAAAGCAATCTTCGCCTTGACCATCTGGTGCATTCTCTGCAAAAACTGCTGCCTGTCTTCCATGCGCAAAATATCAGAGTATCCCTGCATAACAAGATTCAAAGCAAAAGGGCTAGGAATAAAAGTATGTATTTCTTCAATCTTAATCTTCTTCTCTTCAATACTTTGCAATACTTCTAAAGCAGAATCATAATCCATGAGATCTTCAAGCACTTCTCTTCGTGTTTCTCGCAGGATAAAGAAATTTTCAGAGATTCTTCGCACTGCATTAAGAAGAATCATAGAACTCACTTGTTGTCTTCCTACTCTCCTTTTTATTCCACCATACGTTCGTAAAATCATCAACGCTCGTCCAGCACAGTGCCTAAATCTTCGCTTGAGAATCTCAGATTTATCTACTGCAAGCTCTAATACTTTTCGCAGCTCTTTACTTTTCAGCATAGAGAATGCCTTAGAAACATTCACATTTCGATCATACGAAATATAAAATCCATTATCACTAATACCTAATTCAACATCTTTATGCTGTGCGCGAGAAATCGCAAAAGCAACAGCACGAGAAAGCACATCATTCACTCGCCTTCCATAGAGTGCATGGAACACAACATAATTCTTCATATTTTCATCACGGTAATGCTCAATCAATAATTTTTTAGAACTAGGCATGCCAATATAATCATATTGATCCTTACAATAATTATACAATGCATCCGCAGCAACTTTATCCACATAAAGATACTCATGAATAAAATGGAGAACTTCTTTTTTGTCTTTCTTTTTCTTGAACTGATTTTCAATAAGCTCTCGAAAGTTTCCAATACCATTCGCAAGATCATATGATAATGGTAGTCGATCAGAATACCACGATGGTACGGTTGGTTTTTTTCCAGGCATAGGAATAACTTGTGCCACCATCCCTCGTGCAAAACTAAATTGATAAGTATTTCCTCCTAAAACAAAGATATCCCCTCTGTCCAGTTTTTCAAGGAAAGCCTCATCAATCATTCCAATCTTATTTCCTCGTTGGTCTTTGACAAGAACTCCTTGATGATCTGGAATAGTTCCAATGTTTGTCATATAAATAACTCTAGACATACGCCCTTTCTTTCCGACTTTTCCCTCTTCCTTATTCCACCAAATACGTGCATAAATATACCTCTCTTCAAGAGAAATAAAATTCCCAGCAAGATAATCAAGCACTTCTTCAAAATCTTTTTTTGTAAGATCTCGATAGCAATAGGAGCTCTTCACAACAGTATACATCTCTTTAACATCCCACACTCCTTCAAGCGCCATTCCAAAAAGTTGCTGTGCAAGAACATCAAGACAATTCGTAGGGATATGAATTCTATCTATCTTTTTTTCTTTTGCAAACTTTAACATGACTGCACATTCAACAAGATCATCTCTGTCCTGCACGAGAATTTTTCCTTTAGTAATACCACTAAGCTGGTGGTTTGACCGCCCTATTCTCTGAAGCAATCGAGAAACAGACTTAGGGCTTCCTAAACAGATGACAAGATCAATAGATCCTATATCCAATCCTAACTCTAAACTTGTTGAAGTCGCAACACAACGTAGTTTTCCTGCACGCAAATCATTTTCTAATTTTAGTCGATGTTCTTTAGAAAGAGATCCATGGTGTGCTCCAATCAAATCTGTTTTTTCTTTTGTTTCTTCATCCAATGCTACATACTTATGTGGGAACTTTTCTTTGAGGTGGTGTACAACTCTCTCAGTAGCTGCTCTTGTATTGGTAAAAATCAAAGTAGTTTTATGTTCTTGAATAAGCTGATCTAAAAGATTATAAGTTGCTTTTTCAATCTCTGAATAACTTTCATTCACAAAATCTTCTACTGGGGAAATAACTTGAATATCATTTTTTTTCAAATATTGTACATCTATGATTTTACAATCTCTCTCATTTCCAACAAGATACTGTGCGACAGTTTCTAATGGATAAACAGTGGCGGATAAACCAATTCGGCACATTCCAGGAGATAATCTTTGTAATCTCTCTAAGCTCAGAGAAAGGTGTACTCCCCTTTTACTATCACCAATTGCATGAATTTCATCAGAAATAATCCACTCTACCTGCTTCAGATGTTCACAGAACTTTATCGAAGAAAGAAGAAGTGCTAATGTCTCAGGAGTTGTGATAAGAATATGCGGAACTTTTTTAAGCATTTTTTGTTTTTCCGTGGGAGTTGTATCTCCTGTTCGAACAGCAACACGAATACCAAATTTTTTCCCTGCAATTTTTTCCATTTCTTCTAGTGGCCCTAAAAGATTTTTTTCAATGTCATTATTGAGTGCTTTGAGCGGCGAAATATAGACTGCATAGATTTTCTCTTGAAGAATTCCTTTTTCAGAACAGTCAACAAGTGCATTAAGAATGGATATAAATGCTGTGAGAGTTTTTGTTGCTCCTGTGGGAGCCGACACAAGAATATTATTTCGTGCATGAACTTCACTGACTCCATACAATTGTGGGAGTGAGAACTCTTGAAATCGTGAAAAGAACCATTGCTTCACAATAGGATGCAAAAGCCCTTCAACATCTTTTTTAGTATCTGCTTTTTCTTTAAATGTAATCATTTTATTATATCTCAGAACCCCTTCTTTTTAAGGCTCACGCGTCCATGCCTTGTCCAAATGGATGCTCCAATATATACCTTATAAAGCTTTGCTAAGTCCCCTTGAGAGGAGAGTTTTTTTTAACCAAAATCTTATAAATAATTGAAGGGAAAAATAAACGATGAGAATTAACGAAATTGTAGCAAAAGCATCTGAATCAAATGGTTTAGTGGGAAAGACTCTTTTTGGTTTAATTATTGGCTCTGAATATGGGGTTAATGTGAAAGATACAATTTTTACAGGCACATTTTATGGAATTGAAGACAGAAAATTAATTTTAAGATCAGGAACACAAAGAACAGAGACAACAATTACCTCTTATGAAAGAGCTGAAATATCTTTGGGTTCAAGACCTAAGTTTTACCCTCTTTAATTCTTTTTCTTCAATGCAGAATACAAACGATCAAAGTATTCTTTTTTCAAGAAAGTATTTTTTTTCAAGTTTTCAAGAGTCTCTTCTAAATCAAGCACAGCCCAGTCATTTCCCTGTGTATGCTGATAGATAGCCTCATCAATAATAGCCTCCCAATTGAGTTTTTTTTCTTTTTCTACAATAATCTTAATATCCTCAAAATCCTTATCTCTATGGGTAATCCCTTTTAAAAAAAGAATATCCTCTTTTCCTAGAACATAAACAGTAAGAGTATATTTTTCAGATTTAAAATCATACCTCCCCCAAACTCGTTCCTTCATGCCATTGCTAAAAACAGTACGAAACACATTCCCTACAAAAAGATCAAATCGTTCATCACCTCGAGTATACATTTCAGGCTTTTTGGGATCCTTTTCTAAACGCTCAGGATAAATTGTTTTTAAGCTCATCTTTTGATAGTTCAAAGAAGTAATTGCATCAACAAATATTTTTTTATCTTGAATATTTTCAAAGAGAATATCAATGTCTTTTGTTGCAGCCTTATAACCATAGTACATCATCGCATTTCCTCCAAATGCATAACACTGAACATCTTTCTTTAAATTTCGTGCAATCAATTGGAAGAGTGCATCTTGATCATCCTTCGTAATCATTGCATATCCTCCAGATCAGCTTTTGCTAAGGGTATGATCACATGCCATTTTTTTTGGATCTTTAAAAGTCTCTCATCGTTTGTTTGTAAGTGGGGGAGTATGACAATATATTTTTTCTTTTTTTTTCGAAGAAGACTATTATAGATATTTTCTGGCATCCTTCGTGTTCGAAGAACGACTCGTGCGGTATCATAAAGAGCCCCTATAACTGGTTCAAAGTGTTTTTCTTTTGCAAGTGCATGCAATCTCTTCCAGTTTGTAATATGGCCAAAGAGCCAGAGACTAGATTGGAGAAGACGAAAGTCTTTTTCTTGAAGTGCATCAATAAGAGCATTTTCTGGTCCATATTTCCCATGAACAACATGAACAAAAGATGGTCGAAGCTTTATTTTAGAGTAGTGGTTAATAAGAGTAAACATCCCATTTTCCTGAGGGATAACTTTTTGTGAGATTTTATATATCCTCTTTTGTTTTCCCCCTCCCATTGTTTGTATATACCCTTCTTTTTTGAGTTTACTAAGTGTATTCAAAACAGAGCCTCTACGAAGATGAAAATCCTCTACGAGAGTATCCAAGGTCTGTAGTCCTTCTGCTTTTCTTAAAAATTCTTCTTTATTCATACAAGTTATGTATATCAACTAATATATAAACTTTCCTATCTATCTGTGATGTAAGTGGGCTATATAAAGATGTATAAGAAAAAAATGATGAAATATATGAATTTCTTGAAGGCTGGCTTGCATATGCCTCTCATGCAAATACGAAAAAGGATTACAGACACATTTGAAAAACAATGCAATGAAGTAGGAACAAAAGAAGTAAATAGACTATTAAAATTTAATGTTCCAACGCCTTCATACCATAGTTTAGGAAGAAAGAATCTCTATCTCAAAGAAATTTTGAGAGGCATTTCAGGAGTTATGATTCTACAATGAGTTCTTTCCGACTCGTTAGAAGCATTGCCTGTCGTATTAATGTTGATTCTAGTTCTAAGATCTTCTTGGTAATAGGACTCTCAGTGTTCAAAGTATAAAGTTTAGCCCTACCAATGCTTCTCGTTACTTTAACTATCATATATTTTTCAAGCTCTGGCCAGTAGTTGAACAGTGATGCTTTCGATATCCTTGCACCAGCAGCAATGTCTTTCTTCATGAAGTCCATTCCTTTATTGTCTACAAAGAAATCGAGAATCCTAAATAATGGTGTTTCTCCAGTAAGCCCTAGTAATAATGATTTCTCATCCATACAGATACAATGGGGGAAAGGTATATAAATCTTGCCTTTCAAAGTCTATTATGGTAGACCTATGAGCTGGACTGATAATGAGATTAAGGGAAAAATACTGCACAAACTATCGCGTTTTGGAAAATTTGAACATAGCCACACAGCAATTGAGCATCTGCAGAAAGGTTTTCCAAAAGATATGATTGGTAGAGTGAAAACTATGACTCAAAATCTAAAGAAGGAAGGAATTCTCAAGACCAAACCCACAAATTATGGGGAGCATATTTCAATCAATGTGGAGATGATGGAAAAGATCATGGAATATATTGATATATTCTTAAAACACAAAGAGTAATATTAGACACAAGGTATCAATAATAAAATGACCTTTCTCCTGATGAATATATCCCAGAGAAAAAAGACTCAAGCAAATATTCCAGTGCCACAGCTGCTTCTCTAACTCTCCAAAGCCTTCATCACAATCGTCGCATACGCACCTTTGGGCAAATAAAAAGAAACTTCTTGTACTATTCATAAACTAAAAAAGATTATGGAAGGAAGATGAAATTTGACGGTGAGAAACAAAAGTCTTATATACTATTAGTAGTATAATTATATACTAAAATGCTAACAAAGACGCAAAAAGACATACTTTGCCTCCTGCTAAACAATAAAGAAAAGAACTGGAGTATGCTTTCTCTTGCAAAGCAGCTTAAAAAATCTTATGCACTTACCTACAACAATATAAAAAATTTGGAAGAAAAAGAAATTGTTAGAAAAGAAAGTATAGCCCCTTCACAAATCATAAAAATTCATGAATACATTCCAAATAATATTCTTTTTGAAATAGAGCTAGAAAGAAGAGAAAGATTCCTAAAAAAATACTCTTGGATGAAAGTTTTCCTATCAGAACTAGTTAAGAATGCAGATCACCCCTTCTTTATACTCCTTCTTTTTGGATCCTATGCAAAGGGTGAAGAAAAAAAACAATCTGACATAGATCTCCTCCTAATCACAAAAACAAAAAATGACAATCTAGAAAAAACACTAAGCCAGGAATATACAAAAGGAAGAAAAAGCATTATTCATATTGACGAAAAAGACTGGAAAGAAATGCGTAGAAATACAAAAGAATTCAATATAGGCAATGAAGCAGAGAGGCAGCATATTATTTTGTATGGCATAGAACTATTTTTTCAGCTGGAGCAGCAATGAACGAAAAAAGAATAAAGGAGGCAGAAACAAGAGTAAAAGAACTATGGGAAACAAATCTCATCAAAAGACTAAAAGAACCAGAGAATTTTCAACTGAAAAAATTCTATGAAATGAAAGCAAAACAAAGACTGCGCACTGCAAAAGTGATCTTCAAGCTATCTCAATCGGAAACAGAAAAAGAGAAAAATAAACTTCCAAATGACTACAATGATTTTAGTGAAGTCTTTGCTACATCATATTATGCAATGTATTATATGACGCATGCCTATCTTGCACAAGAACCAAAAATCAAGCTCAAAGAAAACACCAGAGGCATCCATACTATTACTCTTTTTCTCATATTGTACTATCTTGTGAAAACAAACAAGCTCGCAAAACATCTCTACGAAGCCTATGTAAAAAGCCTAGAAACAACTGCAGAAATACAAAAGCTTTCACTAGAATATTTTAAAAAGCAAGCTATAGAATTTGCAGAAGACTATGAAACAAGCAAGACTGCAAGAGAGGATTTTACCTACAAAACCACAGCAAGAGCGGAAGCCTTCCATGCAGAACAAGCAGTTAAAACTGCAGAAGAATTCATAAACACGATACAACAGCTTCTCCAAAAATAAGACTTGAGAGTATAGATAATTTTTAACTCTTCAAAAATTTGAAAATTAATTCTAAAAATGAAAATTATTTCATTGTTAAATTTTTTCTAACAATAAAAGGATATAGAAACCTTTATAAAATAATTCCTCTTAAGAGGAAAGAGAAAAGAGGTTGATGAATGAAGCACTTATATAATGTAATTTTGATCCTTAGTATTATTTCTCTACTCTCTTTTTCTGTATTAGCTGCTGAAACAAACACTACAGAAACAAGTAGTAGCTCTTCTTCTTCAACAGGTTTCTCTGCACAGAATGGTTTTGATTGGTTAGCAGATCAAATAGATAGTGATGGGTCTGTGGATGGGGATGTGAAAAAGACTTCTTTTACAATTATGGCTCTTGATGTTGCTGGTTATGATACAAGCGCGTCACAAGCATGGCTTGAAACAAAACTTTCTTCTGATTCTTGTTATCCTGCTGGCGCATGTACTGTTCCTGAAACTTCTTATGCTGTGCTTGCATTGAATGAAGTGCAAAATGATGCTAATTTTGATGATATTTCTCCTTGGTATACTGAAGCACTTTCTGATGCGGATCTTTCTGGAAATTGGTATCTTGAAGTGGTTACGTCTGCAAATGGAACTTGTACGGTCTCTTATGAATTAGAAGGAACATTGAAGGAAATTGAAATTGCTGTTGATGCTGGAGTGTTTACTGCTTGTGGAAATAGCCATTTTTTAGATCTTGATACCTGTCTCCAAGCTGGACTAATTTCTTCTTATCCTGGAATTAGTTTAGATGTGGATTGTGGAGATCTTGAGGGAAGTGTGGTTCTTGCACATATCTACAAATCTTCTTCTACATATTATTTATTAGCAAATGAAAATGCTGCACAAACAGAGTTCCAAGTAAATAATGGCTGCTTTGGAAAAGCTGCAGGAAGTGCATGTGATGTGGATAGCACTTTGTATGCAGGGTGGGCTCTGAGTAAATTGGATAATTCCTTGAGTACTCTTGTATATTTGAAAGAAAATTATGATAGTTCCCAGGCAAAGCGTGCTGCATTGATGTATTTTGTTACAAAAGATGATACTTATTTAACAGACCTTGTTTCCTTGCAGAAAAGTGATGGAAGCTTTGATAGAGATCATTATACTACTGCATTAGCAATTCTTGCTTTGAATGAAAATTCTTTGTATTCTGCTGAGGTAGAAGATGCGAAATTGTACCTTCGAGAAGAACAAACGACAAATGGAGATTGGGAAGCAAATGTAGAAAATACTGCTATGATTCTTTATGCTGCGTTTAGTGGTGATGATGTGAGTCCAAGTACTGTTTCTGATGAAGAACTTATTTCTGAATGTGATAGTAATGCTGATTGTGAGCTTCTTTATGGTGAGAATAATATTTGTGATGATGGTAGTTGTAGCTACGCAGGTGCAGGTTGTACAACAGATAGTGATTGTGACACTGGAAAATGTTTAGATGCTGCTTGTGTTGAAAGTGATTGTGATTATGGTGAATATTGTAAAGAAGGAAAAAGCTGTTGTGATTATGTTGCTGGATTTAATGAAAATGTATATAATTGTCCAAGCGACTGTAGCTGTGGAGATGCTGTCTGTGATGATATAGAATCAGATGCAAGTTCTGGTGATGAATATTATTGTGCAGAAGATTGTGATGATGAGGAAGAAGAGGAAGATACACCTGCGATTGATCCTGGAAATAATGAAGGAGAGGAAGAAGATGGAAGTGGAATCTTTACTATTATTATTGTTCTCCTATTACTTATTGGATTAGCTGTTGGTGGATATTTCGCATATAAAAAAGGATATTTTGATTCACTCTTGAGTAAATTTAAAGGTGGAGGAAAGGGTTCAAGTCCGCAGCCACAACCATCTTACAATCCTTTTACCAGTCGTGTACAGGGTCCACCAAAGAGGCCATTTTAATTTGAAAATTCTTTTCCTTCTCTTTATTTTAAGTATTTCTTTAGTTTCTGCTGCGGAAATATCTGTGTTGCAGGAAAATTATCTTGCAGGGGAAACAGTTCAGGTGTATGTCAATGCAACAAACTTGACAAGTAGTGATATTGTGTTGTATGATGTGAATCATAGCCAAAAGCAAATAATTCCTCTCTTTACAGAATATAGAGATGGAAAGTATTTTGTTTCTTTTGATCTTTTTGAAAATTATTTTAATGGAAAATATACTTTAGAGATTCAGGATGCCAAAGATACGTTTTCCATTATCCCTACAAATGGGCAGGCTGTTCTTCAAATTAAACCAGGATTTATTCTTCTGGATTCTCGTGATGATACTTTTTCTTTTGAGCTTTCTAATATAGGAGATAGCTCTAGTACGCTTTCCATACTTGAATCTAATGCTGTTCTTTTGGCTAGGAAAAATCAACTCTCTATAGGTCCTAGTGAACAAAAAAATAATTATGTTGATTATGTGTATTCTCGTATTTCTTCTGATCTTTTTATGAATATTAGTTATGATGATCAGTATTATATTCTCCCTGTATTTTATCCTGATCTTGTTGTTGTAGAAGAAGTTGTTGTAGAAGAAGAAAGTGAAGAAGAAGTTGTAGAAGATCTTGTTGCTGAAGAATCTTTTGCCTTATTAATTAGTAAGCCTACAGTGAGTTGGAGTTTAGAATATAATAAATCTATATATGGAGATCTAAAAGTACAAAATCTGTTGAATGAAACTCTTATCATTGAATATAGTCTTACAGAAGATTTGGAAGATATTATTTTATTGAATGAAAGTCGTGTGACTTTAGCTGCTGGAGAAATCTATTCACAAAGAATATGGTTTAATCGTGCCAATAATTCTCGTGTTGGAGAGTATAGTGGAGAAATTATTTTAACTGATGGTAGTTATTCAAAAAATATTTCTGTTTTTTTAGATGTTGTAGAGAGCGTTGTAGCTTCTCTTGAAGAAGATGTGCTTAATGATACCATACCTCCTTTTGTTTATGAAGGAGAGACTCTTGAAACAGAAGAGAGCAATACCGGCTTGTATGCTATCGCTGTGTTTTTGATTATTCTTCTTCTTGCTTTGATTGTTCTTGTTGCTTTAAAATTGCGACAGAAAGATGAAAAGAAGTTTCATGAATATATTGAAGGGACGAAGAAGAGGAAGTAGTTTACTTTTTTGGAATAAAGTTTGTGAAAAGTGTAATGTAATTATATTTGATTAGAATTATTTAGATAAACTAGAAAAAGGATTAGTCTTAAAGAAGAAACTGGGTAGAAAAAAGAAAGATTAAATCCTATTTATTTTTAGAGATTCTCTATTTTATATCTTTCAGAAAGAATTTTTGCCATTCTATGGAAATTATCCTTTGTAAACTCTAGTGATTCTGTATTAATATTTGGGTGGAAATTAACAGTCTCTGCG
>JAUYPF010000011.1 GCA_030697685.1 bacterium
AACAAAAGAAGTTTTGCATGACATTTATGGACTCCCATTTATATTTTTTGAAAGACCAGAATGGGATAAATTTCCAGGTGCAGAAAGAACTTTCGCTGCAGACGTATTAAACCCTGACGGAAAAGTCGTACAGCAACCTTCAACACATTTACTCAAACAAAGTTTTGCAAAAGCATTCAATGTAAAATACAAAGATAAAGAAGAAAAAGATCAATTTGTATGGATCACCTGCTATGGCCCAGCTATTTCAAGAATATTTGCAAGTGTGATAATTGTTCATGGAGATGATAAAGGACTACGATTCCCATGGAAAATTGCTCCATTAGAAATAATTATAACAGTTATAAAACCAAATGAAGAACTCATAAAAGAAGCAGAAAAATTAAAAGAAAAATTAGAAGCAGAAGATTTTTCTGTAGAAATAGATACAACAGATAGAACTTTTGGAGAAAAATGTTATTTTTGGGAATTAAAAGGAGTTCCTATAAGAATAGAGCTTGGTGAAAAAGAACTAAATGAAAAAAATCTTGGAGTATTCAGAAGAGATCTTTCAAAGAGAGAAAAAATTAATGAAAAAGATATTGTAAAAGCAATAAAAAATATTTCTCAAGAATTTGATAAAAATATTATAGAACAAGCAGATAAATTATTTGATAATGCAATTGTATCTGCAAAAGATAAAAAATCTCTAAAGGCAGGAATAGAATCTGGAAAGATTGTAAAATGTGAATTTTGTTCTGTAACAAACGAAGGAAAGAGCTGTGCAGAATGGGTAGAAAAAGAAGCACAAGCATCTGTGAGAGGAACAAAACTAGATGAGACAGAAAAAGCAAAAGGAAATTGTATTATCTGCGAAAAAAAATCATCCGTCATAGTGTACATTGCAAGATCATACTAATGAACGAGAAAAAAATAAGTCTAAAACAAAAACCTTTAAATAGAAAGTAACCTAAAGTCATCTCATGGTGTTAGAAGCCCTATTGGGAGCAAAAGAAGCAGAAAAAAGACCTTATTATGTATTTCTTTTAGGAATGCTGTATGCATCTGTTGCAGTATTTCTCTCTCTCTGGATTTTCCGTTCTGAAGCAAGTCTCATTCTTGTTTTTCTAATGGTATTTGCATCACTCCCACTCATTTACAAAACAACAAATTTCGAAGCAAAAAAAAGTTATAAATTGAGTGAAGATAAGCTCCCACGAGCACACATTGACGCATTAAAAGTATTTCTCTATCTTTTCATGGGATTTACAATTGCAATGGCAATCTGGTACATTGCCCTTCCATCAGATATAACTTATGATTTATTTTCATCACAAATATCTACCATTAACTCTATCAATAATAATAGTGCAACAGGGAATGTAACTGCATGGAATTTCTTATCTATAATAATTTTAAATAATCTCAAAGTATTAGTTCTTTGTCTGCTCTTTTCTTTTTTCTTTGGCGCAGGAGCAATTTTTATTCTCGCATGGAATGCATCAGTGATAAGTACAGCTTTAGGAAATTTCATGCGTACAAGTCTTTCCGAGTATGCAAGCACAATTGGTTTAGTAAAAGTAGGAATTTATTTTCAAGTGTTCTCACTCGCACTAATTAGATATATGACACATGGTATATTTGAAATTCTCGCATATTTAATTGGTGGTCTTGCAGGAGGTCTGATTTCTATTGCAATAATAAACAAACATTTTGAAGGGGATCATTTTAGAATAATTATTAAAGATGTTGTAGATCTCATGATACTTGCTGTACTCCTAGTAGTCATTGCTGGATTAATTGAAGTCTTCATCACACCTATGTTCTTCTAATCCATAATTCTTATAAAAACAAAATTCTAAAAATAGAATATGTGTGGGATTGTTGGATATTTTGGAGAAAGAAATGGAGTGCCGATTGTTCTTCAAGGTCTAAAAAGACTTGAATATAGAGGTTATGATTCTGCAGGAATAGTAACTTTAAAAGAAAATACTTTAGATATTGTAAAAACAAAAGGAAAAGTTCTAGAACTTATTGCATTGGCAAACGGCAAGAACTCAAACATAGTTGTAGGACACACAAGATGGAGTACACATGGAGAGCCAAATTACATCAATGCTCACCCTCATATTTCTATGGATAATTCTATTGCAATTGTTCACAATGGAATAATTGAAAATCATTCTGAATTACGAAAAGAATTACAAGAGAAATATAACTATACATTTCGCTCACAAACAGATTCAGAAGTAATTGCACAGCTCATTCAATTCTTCTACAACGGTGATTTCGAAGAGGCATTTCGAAAAATGCTCACAAAAATTGAAGGTGCTTTTGGTATTGTTGCATTACATAAAGATCACAAACAAATTCTCTGTGCACGAAAAGGTTCTCCTCTTGTTCTTGGGGTAAATAATGGAGAATATTTTATTGCAAGCGATCCAAGTCCTTTCTTAGAATATACAAAAGATGTGATTTACTTAAATGAAAAACAAATGGCATCTATTGATGAAACAGGATACAAAATTAAAGATTTTAATGGATTCAATATTGAAATGGAAATAGAAACAGTTCCTTTCGGTATTGAAGCAATTCAAAAACAAGGCTTTGAACATTTTATGCTCAAAGAAATTTATGAACAAGCAGAAACAATTCAGAATTGTTTTAGAGGAAAAATTCGTCATATAGAAAATATCTCTATCAAAAAAGAAAATGTCCAAAGAATAATTTTTGTTTCTTGTGGCACAAGTTACTATGCTTCATTAGTAGGGAAATATATTATTGAAAAAACAACTCATATTCCTGTTGTTGTAGAGTATGCATCTGAATTTCGATACAGACATCCTATGCTTTATTCAACAGATCTTGTAATTGCAATATCTCAATCTGGAGAAACAGCAGACACTTTAGAAGCAATTCGCTTAAGTAAAAAACTAGGCTGTTCTGTTGCAGGCATTGTGAATGTCACTGGTTCATCCATCGCAAAAGAATGTGGACAAGGAATTTATTTGCATGCTGGCCCAGAAATTGGTGTTGCATCCACAAAAGCATTCACGTCACAAATTATTGCAATGATTCTATTTAATCTCTATCTAAACAAAGATCCATATTATCGAGCAGATCTCATAGAAGAACTCGTACAACTTCCTGAAAAAATAAAAGTTTTCTTTCAAATCCAGGATATAAAAGTAATTGCAGAAAAATACAAGAATTCCCGATACTTCATGTTTATGGGAAGAGATATTAATTATCCAGTCGCAATGGAAGGTGCACTCAAACTAAAAGAAATTTCCTACATCCCAGCAGAAGGCTATCCTGCTGGAGAAATGAAACATGGGCCTATTGCTTTGATTGATGAGAATACTCCCTCTATATTCCTAGTAACAAAAGACACAGTATATACAAAAGTGATTTCAAATATGGAAGAAGTAAAAAGCAGACGAGGAAAAATAATTTGTATTTGTAATGAAATTACTCCTGAAATTGAACGCCTTAGTAATGATATTATCCTCATTCCAAAAGTGAGATGGGAGTTTACTCCTATTTTGAATGTACTACCATTGCAACTATTTGCGTATCACATTGCCAATGCAAATGGACGAGAAATAGATCAGCCTAGAAATTTAGCAAAGGCGGTCAGTGTTGAATAGATAGACTGTGTAACCAATCTATTTTAGTTACTATTAGTAACTTTTTTAAATAAACTTATCAGAAAAGGTAGAAAATAAGAAAAGTTCCCTCTATTTTAAAAAAAAGCTGTAAAGATAAATGAAAAAGAAGAAAGAAGAAAGCATAGAAACCATGTTTGCATCAGAAGAAGTACTAAGAGAAGATTGGGACAAATGATCTTTGAGAAAAAAGGCTTATAACTAAGTAACTGAAAATCTTCCTGTTTTTTCTAGCAAAGCTTTATGAAAATAATCTCTTTAGAAGAGTATATATTCAGGTCGCCTAACTTGGTAAAGGTAAAAGAAGCAATAGAAAAGAATATAGCCCTTTTTTAAAAAAACAAGCCTTTATAAATAAACACAGGAGCAAAAACATTATGATAAAAAAAATAGTCCTACGAGACCAGAAAAGATATTTTTGGAAAGAAGGAGAAATCCAAAGTGCAGTAAAAGGGAAGAAGAAACTCTATTGGACTTCTGGAGACTTGCACACTCCTGATGGCATTCTCAAAGAAAAAGATATTGAAACTACAAAAGGAAAAGTTCTTTCACATTCTGGAAAAGAATTTTTTACCTTAGATGCAAACTTTGTTGATCAAATAAAAAAAATAAATCGTGGGCCACAAACTTTAGTCTTGAAAGATCTAGGATATATTCTCATTCACTCTGGAGTTGGCAAAGACTCTCTTGTTGTAGATGCAGGAACAGGCTGTGGCTTGCTTGCTGCTCTGATGGGAAGATATGCAAAAAAAGTTATTTCATACGATATCAATAAAGAAAATATTGCTCTAGCACAAAAAAATCTTAAATTTTTACAAATTGAGAATGTAGAAGTAAAAGAAGGAAATGTTTACGAAAAGATAGAAGAAAAAGATATTGATATTCTCACTTTAGACCTTGCAGAACCTTGGCGTGTTAATTTAGATTGTGTCAAAAATGGTGGAACTATTATTATTTATCTTCCAAGTATTACACAAGTCATGGAATTTTGTAATACAACAAAAGAACATGTAGAAAAAGTAATAGAACTCTTAGAAAGAGAATGGCACGTGGAAGGAAAAAAAGTCCGTCCTAAATCTGACATGCTTGGACACACAGCATTCTTGATTATTCTAAGAAAATTATAGCCATAATCCTTTTAAACTTACAAAACTTTCTATACTCATGCAATACGTTATTGATACATCAGTTGTTATTGAGCATGCAATTTCTAGACTCATCAAAGAAGGAAAAATAGAAGGTACAATTCTTTTACCCAAAGCAGTGATGGCAGAGTTAGAAAACCAAGCAAACTCTGGTCGTGATACAGGAATGATTGGCTTAGAAGAAGTTCAAGAACTGCAAAGATTAGTCAAAAAAGGAAAAATTGAATTAAAAATTATTGGCGAAAGACCAACATTCTATCAAATGCAAGAAGCAAAACGTGGAGGAGAAATTGATTCCTACATTCGTGATTTAGCATACATTGAATCTGCAATCCTCATCACTGCTGATAGAATCCAAGCAGAATCTGCAAAGGCAATGGATGTCGAAGTTCTTTTTATTCCTAAAGTAGAAACAAAAGAAAGATTACTCATTGAGCAATATTTTGATGCAGAAACCATGTCTGTTCATCTTCGAGAAGCCTGCCCTCCAAGAGCAAAAAAAGGAAAACCTGGAGAATGGCGATTAGTAAATGTAAATGAAAAAATCTTCTCACAAAAGGATATTCAAGATATGTCAAAAGAAATTGTAGAAAGATCACGAACAGAAGCTCGTGCATTTATTGAAATTTCTCGCCCAGGATCAACAATTGTACAATACAAAGACTATAGAATTGTCATTACAAAAACACCAGTCTCGGACGGTTGGGAAATTACTGCCGTTCGCCCAATTAAAATTTTAAAGATTGAAGATTACAATCTTCCAGAAGCAATAGAAGAGAGAGTGCGAACAAAAGCGCGAGGAGTGATTATTGCAGGAGCCACAGGTTCTGGTAAATCCACAATAGCCCAAGCATTAGCAGAATGGTACTCTTCACAAAACTTTATCACAAAAACAATTGAAAGTCCACGATCATTAATTTTAAGCGACAATATCACACAATATAGTAAGAATTTAGCCTCTTCTGAAGAGATTCATGATATTCTTTTCTTATCAAGACCAGATTACATTGTTTTTGATGAAATGCGTGATACTCCAGACTTCAAACTTTTTACAGATCTTCGTTTAGGCGGTTCAAATGTTCTTGGTGTCTTGCACGCAGCAACTCCTATTGATGCAGTGCAACGATTCCTGGGTCGTTTAGAACTTGGTATGATTCCTTCTGTGTTAGACACATTACTCTTCATTGATAAAGGAACTGTTGGACAAATCCTCTCCTTAAAAATGACAGTGAAAGTTCCTTCTGGAATGGTAGAAGCAGATCTTGCTCGTCCAGTCATTGAAGTCAAAGATCTTACCACAGACAAACTCATTTTTGAAATCTATAGCTATGGAGAAGAAACAGTGGTCATGCCTCTACAAAAAGAAACAGCACAAAGCCCAGCATTAAAACTTGCAGAGAAACAAATAGAAAAAGAAATGCGAAAATACTGTGATGATGTACAAGTAGAAATGATTGGCACACACAAGGTCAAAGTCTATGTTCCTCAACAAGATCGTGCAAGAATCATTGGAACAAAAGGAGTTAATATTCAAAAGATTGAAAAAGAATTAGGAATTAGTATTGATGTAGAAACTTTAGATACTTCTCGAGAAGAAAAGAAGCGTCTAGGCTACCACGTAAGCGAAAGAGGAAATAATATTCTTTTCAAAATTGATACTCCTGGAAAAATGATCGATGTTTTTATTGAAGAAAACTTTCTTTTTACTTCAACATCAAGCAAGAAAGGAGAGATAAAAGTCAACAAGAAAAGTGAGTTAGGAAGGAAGCTTAGTTATGCTTTAGAAGACAAAGAAAATGTCTATATTAAAGGCTAAGAAAAATATTAAATTTTAAAAGTAGTACGAAGAAGTTCATCAAGAGTAGAATCAGAGACATAAATTCGTTCAATACCACTAATATTTCCATCATCAACTAAACTATATTTAAAAGCAGCATGACCAACAACTGTACCCGCAGGAGAATAAATAGAATTTTTCATACCAGCTGGAGCTGGATCAAATCTATAATCATATCTATATCCATTATCTGTTAAAAGCCTCGACAAAGGACCAACTTCAACCAGATCAATATCCTTATACATAACAATTCTTTCCATAAAAGAAAGAATTTAAAAGAGCTATATAAAGCTTTCCTATACCATAAAAAAGGGCTAAAAACCTCATTAAACCCCATAGACCCCCTATTTAGAGCAATTCCATACCTTTATATACCCCTACAATCATAATAAAATTCAGTATACATGATTTCTTTCGAGAATATTGTATAACTAATACACACATAGGTGAATAAAACAAAAATGGAAAATGACAGAAGATCCAGCGGTGGTGCTGGCAGAGGCGGCTTCGGCGGCGGACGAAATAGATTTAGTGGTGGTAGTAGCAGTGGTGGCGGAGGAGGAAACTTCGGCCCACGAGAAATGCACAAAGCAGTTTGTGGAGACTGTGGTAAAGAATGTGAAGTACCATTCAAACCAAGTAATGGCCCAGATGGAAACCCACGACCAGTTTATTGTAGAGATTGCTACCAAAACCATAAAAAATTCTAAGAACTAAACACTCTTAAGAAAACAAACAATTATTTTTCTTTTTCCTTTATTCTCAACTATTTAATAACTGATAAGTTCTCCATTGCCTGAGCAAACTCTTTCCAATGAAAAATCTCTTTGACCTTACTTCCTTTTTTCATTTTCTCATGCATATTCCATGGCCTGCGAAAGAAAAAAAGTTCAAGGGGATCATGTTCTAATGGTTCAAGTTTATAGAGGCAGTCTTCAACAAGAGCTTTTGCACCTATATCTAAACAGATTTGCCTTTTAGGTTCAAGCAAAGTAGCATGCAATTCTTCGATAGGCAATTTGTGGTATACAACAAATTTTTTAACAGCTTCAATTTCTTCTTTCGTTCTTGAAGAGAGAATAACAAAACGAAAGCCTTTCTTTCTCAGTGTTTCTAGAGCAGGAATACAGGTTTGATCAAGTTCATACTCCATAATATAATCAATATTAATATGCTGAACAACTTCTACATATTTTTTCTCCCCTAAAGGATACGTTTGTTTGAGTGTTTGTGAAGGCGTGATGTCAATTCCATGAAGCATTTTTGCATATTTCATCTTTACTGTATCCCCAAGTGCAACACAGCCATCAAAGTCAAGTGCAATAGTGAGCTCTTTGTACATTTTTCTTGAAAAGAGAAGGAGTTTAATAAATATTGCGACACAAAGGGATATAAGCCTCTTCTTCTTTTCCTTATAAATGCCTATAAAAGCACTCTTTTTTGATATAGGTGGCGTTGTGTGTTATGATATTGAAAAAGCTATGATGAAAGAAATTGCAGAAAAATACAATCTCCCATATGAAGAAGTAATGAACATTCGTTCTACATGGTGGCAATTGTATGCAACAAATAAAATCTCAGAAAAAGAATATTGGAAAGGCCTTCTCCGAGATCTCAAAATAGAAGCTGATCCCCACAATTTTCTCGCTCTTCCTTATAAAAAATACATTCTCCCTATGGAAGGAATGCTTCCTCTTCTTTCTATATTAAAGAAAAAATATCCTCTCTATGTCATATCAGATCATAGCCGAGAATGGTGGGCCTATGCAGAGAAAAAATATGCCTTGAAAGAATATTTCCAGGATACAGTTATTTCCTATCAATATGGAATCTTGAAGAGTGCAGGTCCAAAGCTGTTCAAGATTGCTCTCCAGAAAGCCTCTGTTCAAGCCGAGGAAGCACTATTTATTGATAATGCAGAGGAAAACCTGCATGTTGCAAAAAAACTTGGAATGCACACTCTCCTTTTTACAACTCGTGAAACATTTCAGGAAGATGTGAAAAGACTTCATATGTTAAAATAAGAAGGACTTATGGCAACAATTATTTTTTATAATTTTTAAGCATCTGAGAAGCTTTTCCTGGATTTTGCTTGATAAAATCAGTTATTTTCTTCACCTGAGTGAAATTATTCTCCCATCCATTAGAATAGCATACTGCCTCATGCAAATCTCGTAATTCTAAGAGCCTCAGCTGAAATTCTCTCCAGTCCTTAATCACTCGAACCTGTTCTTTGAGCTCACCTGTTACTTTTTCATGTACATTCCAGTCCCTTCGAAGAAAGAATAAAGTCAGAGGGGTGTTAATAAGCTCAACAAGTTTAAACAAAGAATCATCAATCATTGCACGAGCTTTAAGTTTAGTACAAATAACATCTTTAGGTTTGTTGTCTACTGCATGGAAATAAGAAATAGGCAGTGTAAACCCTTCTACAAAACGTATTGCTGCATCTAGTTCTGGGCCACTTCGAGAAGTTACCACAGCAAAACGAAAGCCTTCTTTATACAAATTATTTAGAACATCTCTTACTTAGAGTCTAGTTCATAATCCATAATGTGCTCAGTGGTAACCTTGAGCATAAGCTCTTTGTATTTAGCAGGTCCTAAAGGATAGGTATCTTTCACAATCTGATCAGCTTGTACATCAATACCATGATAGATTTTTGCCCATTTGACTTTTGCAGGTTCACCAATACCTATACAACCGTCAAAATCTAAAGAAACAATGATATTTTGTGCGATATGAGAAGACTTGGGCATACCTTTGTCTAGAGTTTTAGCTTTAAATAAATTTCTATCGTCGCTTCGCTCCAGGCCTCAGTCGCCGGCAGGGGCTCAACAAAAAGACGAACGAAACAAAAACTAAATTGTTGAAATTTATCTCTTTAAAAGTAGAAAAAGCTGTTGTCCCTGTATCCGCAAAATTTCCCTATTCTTTGAGGAAAGCTTTTTATTCTTGATTACCCCTTATTTTTATTATGCAAAGGCAAATACTTGAAGAAGTAGTAGAAGATCTCCCTATAGATTGTTATGATTTGGAGACATTAGTTTTGTATACTCCTCCACCTAGAACTTCTGGTCCTATTGTTTGTGGAAGTTGTGGTGGTCTAAAGAATTCTACGGAAAGTTTTATTGGATCAAGCTTATCATCATTTAGATCACGGCAAAATACTGAACCTCTCGTGAGATTTGAATATAGAGAAACTCCAATGCGTATCACCCCATATGTTTCTCCAGAACCTGTATTTGAACTTCCTGAAGTAAAACCTTATGAAGCTCCAACATATAGAGCCCAGGATTTTGGCCTAGCAAATCCCCTAGAGCAATTTAGAGCTCTTCACTATAAACCACCAGAAGCTATATGTGAAACTCCTCGGTATGCCCAGCCTCATCCTGAATATTTTTCTCCAGAAATAAAACCTTTTGAACTCTCCAAGCCTGCTTTTGAGATAAAACCCTATGAACCTCCTAAAATAGACAGAGCAGGTTTGCTTAGTGCAGAAGATTTTCAATTTGGCTATGCTTTAGATAATGGGGTAAAAGTTAGTTTTCATGGCATAAGCGAGACAAGACTAACCCATTCGCATGTGAAAATACAAGGTAATAGAGATCCACTAAAAGAATTTGATGGCTATGAGAGTGCACTCTTAGACGTAGTTTTAAAAAACAACTTTAAGAGGTTTACTTAAATGAAAGAGTTAGAAAAAATGGCAATTAGAGATTTACTAAAGATCTATGATAATTATGTTGATAAAAAAAGGATTGATAAAGAAATTGAAGAAGATGCAAAAAGGGTCTACAATGAATATACTCCTGGCGCCAGATTGTTAAGGGCAGAAATCAATGAAGCAGTAGGTAAATTATTTTGTATAGGTTACCCTAATGTATTTCCTGGGGATAAATCACCAACAATTACTGAAGCAAAAGAGTTGATTAAAAAATTAAAAGCAATACAGCTCTAACATGACTCTTACTTTATCACACATTATTGAACAAGCAGAAGACTTCACACAGAGAGAAATCCATTGTAAGCCTGAACAATCAAAAATAAAAATTTATTCACAAAGAGACTGGCAAGAATTCTGCAAAAAAAATAATTTTGAACAAGAAAGTCATGGTCTTTACATTCCCCAAAGAAAAAGAGCGTATCTTCAAACAGAAAGTCCTTTTTTTATTACAAATCTCTTTCATGAGTATTTTGGCCATGGTCTTTTTTATGAACATTCTTTGGTCGGAAAAGAACTTGAAAAAATACTTGAAAATGGTGAAGGTGGAAATACTTTTCTTCAACAAAGAAGAAGCTCATCTGCGTTTGGTCTTGGAAAAACACATCATGAAGATTATGAAGGCTTTGCACTTTGGTTAGAAGCGAAACTTTGCAATGAGTTAGGTTATCAAGAACTGTGGGAACGAAGAGAAAAAACCCTCCCAGAGCCACATAGAATAATATACAACTTTTTTACACAAGCAGAACAAAAATTTACACCATTCGGTTTTCTTGCACAACTTGGCTTTCCAAAGTATTATCATAGCGATAAAATCAAGAATTTTCTGCAAGCAGTGTACCAAGAACAATGGAAAAATATTGATATGGCCCTTCTCTATGGCTCACAAAAACCCTATAGTGATATGGATCTTTTTGTAGTTTCCAATAATTCAAGGAATTTCTTTAATGGTTGGTTAGATATCTATGAATTAGAAAGAACTGAATTTCACTATCTTTTAGAGCGTTTTGATATTTCTGTTACAGAAGCAATTTCTACAGGAACTCCAATTCATGGAGAAAATATGTGGAGACAGGCACAAGAACAAATAAAAACTCAGCATATTAAAAAAAATGCAGCACGACATAATCGAAGAAAGGCTGAGGAACTAAGAGAAAAAACAATTTTTACTTCTGAAAGGGAAAAAAGAATAACACTATCCTATGAAATAAGTTATAGAAAAGCTGGAGAGTTTCTTACACAAGGAAATAGGGTTCTTGGCAAAAGAGATCTATTTCCAATCTAGATTTGTCATCATCCCAAATAGCTAGACAATAAACACGGATTACAAAAACCTGTTTTTTTACAGTCAGTAGCTTTATATAGGAGTTTTATCATTATTATATGAAGGAAAATGGGACTAAGAAACACACTTATTGGAGCAGGACTTGTAGGTATTTTAGGGGCTCAGGAAGTACAGGCTGCTGATGCCAAGGATACTGGCTATGCTACAATGTCTTTAGGAGAGCTCACTGAAAGGGTACAAGAGAAAACTGTTGTTCTCAATGATTTCAATTTTAAAAAAGAAGTTACAGACTATGATGGAGCTGCACTTGTTCTTTTCTATTCTTCATGTCCACAAACTGAGAATGCTGATACCATTAATAAAAATATGGATATTGTATATCTTCAATTAGTAGATACGTTTGATGATACAAAAGTTAATGGCCTTCCACTGAAGTTTACTTCTTTTGATGGATGTAAGTATAGGGGAAATAATTCAAAAACAATTTTAGGCTTAAATGTAAGAGATACAGAAACCCATATGTATCTTGATGGGAGAGAGATTGATAGAAGAAGAGGCGGTCCAATTGGTGTAGATGGAATTAATCCTGCAATAAAAAATATGACTTATTGGATTAATTATGATTTACTAAGAATTACTGAACCAGGTGAAGAAAACATAGTTCTTTTATATCAAGGTGGTATGGAATGGAATGAATTTCCAAGATCTATTCTTAATAAGTAAATATTTAAAAAGATTGAGTTCTTATCTTGTTTTGTGAAAAGAGGGAAAAAAGTAGGGTTAGTAGTTTGTATTTCTTTATTCCTATTATTACTTTCTTCATTAGTAGTTGCTCCAACAAAAGATAAAGAAGGATCGGAAGGCACAGGATCTGCAGAAAAAGAAAACGCATTTCCATCCACTCCAGTAACATCCTATTCAGGATACACAGCAGAAAACCCAGAAATAGAAGATGATACAGATTTTTTAATCATTACTCCTACAGAAGAAGGTGCAGAACCTAGCTACACCCAACTCGAGGGAGACTTCACAGGCACAGTAAAAACAGACTATGGAGAAACATCAGGAACTTTCTCAAACATGGTCGTGGGCAACGGCGGCATTTACGAAGCAACCATCACAGGCATCGCTGCAGGAACCA
>JAUYPF010000014.1 GCA_030697685.1 bacterium
ATGTATTAGAACAATTACCAGGAATGGTAGGGGGATGTTAAAATGAATAAAAATTGGATTTTTGCAGTCGTGCTTGGAGTATTGATCATTGTATCTCTTGTGCAAGCGGTGCAACTCAGTAGTATTAAAGAAAGTATAAGCGAAGGAGATATCAGTACAGGTTCTGCCTCAAGTACAGTAGACACTGCAGGCTCTTCCTCAAGCAGTTCAAGTAGCTCTTCCTCTTTAAGCGAACTTCCATCTATGGTTGGTGGTTGTTAATTTTTTTTTATTTTTAGGAGAACAAAATGAAAAATGCAAAAAATTTTATATGGATCCTTACAGGATTAGTATCTATTCTTCTTATTATTAATCTCTATTTAACATTAAGCACGGGCTACATTGCCGATGGACTAAAAATCAAAGCAGAAGAACTTGCAAGACCTGGAGAAATTCAACTTGTAGCAATTATAGACCCATCATGTACAGATTGTTTTGATATCTTAAGAATAATAGAATCTGTAAAAACTGCAAATGTAGAACTAACATCTCAACAAATAATAGAATATACAGATGAACAAGCTCAAGTTCTCATTGAAAAATATAACATTGAAAAAATCCCTACAATAATTGTTACTGGAGAGATCAATAAAGAAGGCTCAGAAATTTCAGGCTTAGAAGAAAAAAGTGATGCATTAGTATTTACAAATCTCGATCCAGTATATTTTGACCTTTCTTCTAAAGAATACAAAGGAAGAGTGCAAATACAGCTTATTACAAACTCAGATTGTGAAAACTGTTACGATATGTCAACATTCATAGATGCAATAAAAGATCTTGTAAGTATTTCTAGTGAAAAACTAATAGAACTAGATGATGCAAAAGAACTTATAGAAAAATATAGCCTTACGGAACTTCCAGCAATAATAATTTCAGGAGACATTGAACTCTATCCTGAGACTGCAAGTAAGCTTGAAGCAATAGGAACTTTTGTAGGAGAAGACCTTGTTCTCAGCGCAAAACTAAATCCACCATATTGGGATCTTACAGAGGACAAAGCTTTGGGTCTTGTTTCTTTAACATACATTACAGATGAATCTTGTGAAGATTGTTATAATGTAAGCATCCACAAAAAAGTTTTAGAAAACTATGGGGTCTTTATTGCAGAAGAAACAACAATAGATATTTCCAGTGATGAAGGACAAGCTTTAAAAAAGAAATATGATCTCACAAAAGTCCCAACAATTATCGCTTCTGAAGATTTAAAATATTATTCAGGAATTGAAGATGTGTGGGAACAAGTAGGAACCATTGAAAAAGATGGAAACTATGTCTTTAGAGAGCTTGACCTTGTTTCTAAGGAATATACAACTTTAGAATAATTCCCTTTTAAGTCGTCGCTTCGCTCCAGGCCTCAGTCGCCGGCAGAGGCTCAACAAAAAGACGAACGCTAAAAAAAACGATGGTTTTTAGCTTTATTTTTACAGTCGGCAACTTTATATAGGAGTTTTACCAATAATATCAAGTTCTTTCAAGCAACTCTTTGAAGAAGCAGAGCGCTTCATGAACGAAGCTTCATTTATTGATTATCCAACTCAATATTATGATGTGCAAAATAATGTTTCTCTGCAGGTTCTGCAGCAAGGAAATGAGAGCATTGTGTATTTCTCACTGGAAGAAGAATATTTTATGACTGTGTATGCCTAGGCTTTGCTATGAAGTAATTTTCATAGACTATTAAGAGGTAAATAGGTTAAACTAAAGGGTTGTTTTTATAAGTATGTACAGTATAGGGATTAGTCTTAAATAGTACTACTTACTAGAGGTTATTATGCGACCAAAAGAATTTAGTCAGGATGAGTTTGATCTTGTTTTGCAAAGATCTCAAGAACTAATTAGAAAAGGCTATTTTTCTGGTATTAATTTTTTGCAGTCTGAAAATACTCTTCCTAGGGAACATATTGTGATTCATTTTCTTCATAATAGCAAAACATACTTGGAAGGTATACTTTCCCAGACTTCTTTTCAAGGAAGAGTCATTCCCAGATATACTATGTACAAGACTAGACCGGAATATTTTACGAGTCAGGATTTTCTTGAGAAGTACAAAGATGCAATCTTTATCCATGAAGGTCAACATATTTCTTTAGAGGATGCTCTTCGTATTCAAAATAAGATTTCTGTTCTTAATCCTGAACAAGACTTAGTTATACCCTATGAGGAAAAATCTCATTTAGCAGAAGTTGTAAAAAAACTACAAGAAGTAGATAGGGCAAGCAAGGGTCGTTGGATAGATCCAGTTCTTATTGTCCGTTCACAAGATTCTCTCTCCCTCACAGATTTTGCTTCTCAAGACTGTGTGAGCCTTACAAAGGAAAAAGAAGAATTTTACACTCTTTTATCCTCTGTTCAAAAAAAGAAAAAAGTGATAAGATACTTAAAAAAGCTTTGCAAAGAAAGGCCTTTAGGAAATTTGAGCTATGAGGATATCGTGTTTTCTTTAAGTTTGGTCAATAGTGAATTTCTTCGTTATCTCGAGAAGGTTTAGTTCTATAGCTTTCTAGTTTTTCTTCCAAGTCTCTTCTTGAATATACCCTAAATAAATTAGGATTACCAGCGCTCTCCCCAGCATCATATAGCCTTTTTATTTCTTGCCCCTTTTTTGGTTCATGAATATGATATTTAAATTCTATACCACCCAATTGATATTCCCATTCACTGAGAAAAAATTCTTCAGGATGTTCTTTTAAAAGTATTTCTAACTTTCTTTTATGTTTTGAAGAAAGAAAAATCATAGCTATTTCAGGGTCTTGTAAGGCTTGTTGATAAAATTCTACTATATCCATATCTTATTATGGCCTTATACTTCTATTTAAGGTTTACTTATCTGTTTTCCTTCTGTGATCCTCGCTCCACAGTTTTTTTTAGATCAGAGGAGTATATGATATCAATAGTTTCAATTTTGTAAAACCCTTTTCATCAAAGGAAACTACTGTTGATTCTTTATCATTATTATTGTTGGTTATGGATTCTCCATAATAACTTAAGTTTCCATCTTGGAATTCTACAAGTAGATAAGTCCTATTTCAGGAAATTATACTTTAGGAAAAAATAAGATTCAAAGCTTCTAAGAAAAACAAGGTTTTTGTAGCGTTGTTTTTTTGTTGAGCCTCTGCCGGCGACTGAGGCCTGGAGCGAAGCGACGATTTAAAATAAAATTATTCCTACTTCTTATTGTACATAAAAATAACCTTTTCTTGTGCAGTGAAGATGTATGCCTAGGGTTTCCACTTAAGGATTGCAGTTTGAGAAACAGATTCATCACCATAAAAAACTGTGATTGCCATACTTGTTTCAGTCTCTGTTCTTGGAGCTGTCAAGTGTATTTGAATATCTTTTGTTTGTTTTTCTTCGATAGAAAAAGGTGAAGTATTGAACTCTGTAATGAGTGCTGGATCTGTGCTTACGGAAATAATATCTACAAAGGCAGTTTTATCTCCTGTATTATATAGAGAAAATGTAAAAATGTAGTCCTCTGAAACTTTCAAACGTCCAAGCTAACTCGAAGAAGGAGCATTCTGAATCTCAAGCACTGCACCTTCACTGTAAAAATTACTTAAATAGAACCCAGCAATTACAATAATAAATAAAATAACTGCAGATATTTTTGTCCAGGTTTTCCAGTTCATAAGAAAAGTTTATGATGTTAGATTATTTAATGTTTTCTTTTTTATGATCTAAATTTTTATAAAGGCAAAAAAATATTTTTTCCTTATGAAACTTTTTGTATGGGATTTTCATGGAACTTTAGAAAAGGGCTGCATGGAATCATTCCCAGATGTATTAAATGATGCTTTAGAGAAAGAGGGATATACACAACGTTTTAATGCAGAAACCGCAAAAAACTATTTTGGCCTTCCAGTAAGAGAAATATTCCAAAGATATATTCCAGATCTTTCAAAAGAAGAGATAGAAATACTCACCGAAAGGATAAGTACAAAGGAAAGCCTTGAAATAACAAGAAAAACTCTAAGAGCAAACGATCATGCAGAATATGTGCTTGAAGCAATAGCAAACAGAGGCTATGATCAAATCCTTATCTCAAATATTTCAGATAAAGAAATGTTTTGGTTCTTAGAAGCAGTAAAATTAGAAAAATTTTTTCCACCTGGAAAAGCATTCCCTATTATAAATGGAACAACAAAAAAGAATAAAGAAGGAATTCTAAAAGAATATATAGAAACAAAAAAAGTGCAGGATATTATTATTATAGGAGATTCAATGACTGATATAGAACTTGCTTGGGTTGCAGGAGGGGTAACTTACCTCTATGCTCATCCTGGAAAATCATTTGTAGAATGTAAAGAAGGCACAATACCAGATTATAGAATTAATGATTTAAGAGAAGTTTTCAGAGAAATCTAATCTTCTTTAATGAATTCTTCTAAAGGAATACTTAATTCATCTTCTGATTTAATAGTTCCACGCGCCTTCATGTACTCTTTTGCAAGCAAATAAAACAATAATCCCAAAGATTTCTTTCCTTTATTATTACATGGAACAACAAGATCAACAAAATTTGATTCATTATTTGTATCACAGCAGGCAACAACAGGAATACCCATACGTACTGCATCCATAACAGCATTTTTATCTGGCCATGGATCAGCAACAAAGATAACTTTAATTTCTTTAAAATCTTCTAGCGCTGAATTAGTTAAAGAACCAGGTCTATAACGACCAGCAATAACAGGAATACCTGTCAATTTATGAAAAAGCTTTACTCCTGCCCAGCCATTTTCTCTTCTACAAACAACAAGAATATCCTTTGTTTCATACTGTGCTAAAAATTTAGCTGCAATCTCTATTCTTTCATCAATTTTTTTAACATTGAGAACTGCTAATCCATCTGGTCTAACTTTATAGATAAATGAAGCCATATATTTTGTTCGGAATTTAGTCCCAATATGTAATCCAACCTTAAGATAATTCTCTAATGGAGTTAAAAATACTTCTTGTTCTTCAGCCATAGTCCTACTGAAATTTCCTAGGGTATATAAAGCTTTCTCCAATTAAATAGAAGAAATTCTTCGAGACAAATCCTCTACAAGTGATAAAAGAGAACGGAAAGTAAAAACAGATCCATCTGAACAAAATTCTACATCTTTCCGAGAAAGGGCATAAAGTTGCAAAGAAAAAATATCACCATCCTCTAATTTTTGAAAATATGCTCTATAATGCTCATCAGCATTCAAATCAAGTGCAGCCATAGAAACAAAATCTAAATGTTGTTTGCAGTAAACATCACAAGAAACAACCAAACCAACAAGAATTTCATCCTCACAAAGAACTGGCGCCTTTTCATGAGCAGGTCCTAACCTTCTTCCATATTTAAAAAGATTTTCTACATCTAAATTTCTATCCATATAAAAAAGAAAACAGACAAATCTTTAAAAAACTAACGATTCTCTAATTCTACTAACCTCTGTAATTTCACTTCTCTTTCCTTACCAAAAATTCCCGTTTTTATATAAGGAATATGCCATGCTGTTGCAAGATCTGCAATGATACTATCCATAGTCTCTCCAGATCGATGAGAAATTATTGTTTGTATCTCTTTTTTCTTACAAAAATCCACAATTTCCTTAGTTTTCACAAGCGAACCTATTTGATTGGGTTTTATTATTATGCTATTCACAGATTTTTCTTTCAAAGCAATCTTCAATCGTGCAATATTTGTCGTAATAAGATCATCACCACATACAAGAGTTTTTTTCTCTACCATTGCAAATCCAGAGAAATCTTCTTCTTGTAGAGGGTCTTCAACATATGTTAAACCATATTTCTTTATCCATTCATTAACAAGAGCTATCTGTTCAGCTCGAGAAAGAATTTTTTTCTTTTGAGAAGAATTTCTATAATAATATTTTCTATCTTTATACAATTGACTTGCTGCAATATCTACACCAAGATGCACAGAATATCCATAATCCTTCATTTGGTCTAATATACTTGAAAGAAAAAGAAAAACCTCTTCATTTGTTTTCTGAAGAACAAAAGCTCCTTCATCTGTTTTCTTCTTTGCTTTTGTAAGCTTTCCAATAATATCATATACATAACGATTCAAAAGAATCCTATCCTCCATACTTTTCATTTTAGAAAGAAGAAGAAATTCTTGTATATCAGTTCCAAAACTCTTACTATGTGCACCCCCACCAATACAATTCCCTAAAGGAATGGGAAACTTCAAACGTGAGGAAAGATAAGAAGCAACATTTCCTTCAGCAATTGCCTGTAAACAAGCTCCTTGCAAAGCAACAACAGCATTTCCACCAAGTATAGAAACAAATGAATCAAATATCCTAAGATCTGAAAATTCTTCTAAAGAGAAATTCTTAAAATGAGGATGTTTGTTAATAAAATCAACAGAAAAAGAAATGCCTTTATCTGAAAAACAAGAAACTTCATGTTTTCCTGTAGAGGCACCAGAAGGAGCAGAAGCTTTGTATTTTTTATTTACAATAACCTCAATTGCATTCTCTCCACGAGAATTTTTTATAATTCTAGCTTGAACCTCTTGAATATGCATACATACAAGAAAGCTTCAATGTTTAAATAAGTTTTTAACCCATTTCTTCAATTCAAAGAACACAAAAGCAAAAAGGAACGTAGGAAGAACAATAAGTATCCAGTCTGAAATATCTAAAGCAACAACAGAAAAATACTCTGCAAATGGCCCATATAACAAAAACAAATGCAAAGCAAAAGAAAAGAGTACTGCTCCAAACAAATACCAATTTCTTTTCAGTTTAAAATAAGAAACATCTTCAGAACGTGCTGCAAACACAAGAATCAATTCAAAAATAACCAAAGTTGTAAATGCAACTGTCCGTGCTTTCTCCAAATCTCCAAACTGTAAATACCATAAAAAGATTCCAAGAACAGAAATAACAGAAAAGAGAGTAGAAAAAAACATAAAACTTCGTATACCAGTAAAGAAACTCTCCTGTGGATCTCTCGGTTTTCGCACCATAACTTTTGGATCTGCAGGATCAATACCTAAAGCAAGTGCAGGGAAACTATCAGTCACAAGATTCAACCAAAGTATTTGTAAAGGCAGTAAAGGTAAAGGCAATTGAAAGAAAAGACTCAAAATAACAATCATAACTTCTCCAAAATTTGCAGCAAGTAAATACTTAACAAACTTCTTAATATTTGCATAAATAGTTCTTCCTTCTTCTACTGCTGCAACAATCGTCGCAAAATTATCATCCATAAGAATAAGATCAGAAACATCTTTCGATACTTCAGTGCCTTTAAGATTCATTGCTACACCAACATCTGCTTGCTTTAATGCAGGCGCATCATTGACACCATCTCCAGTCATTGCAACAACTTCACCATTCTTTTGCAAAGCTTTCAAGATGCGTTGTTTATGCAAAGAACTTACGCGCGCATAAATAGAAATCTTCTTGACAATATTTCGCAGTTCAGAATCAGAAATTTTATCCAGCTCCACACCAGTAAGCACTTCCCCTTCAATGCCAACTTGTTTTGCAACAGCTTGTGCAGTAAGCCCATGATCACCTGTAATCATTACAGAGCGTATACCAGCTTTTGTACATAATGCAATAGCATCTTTCACCTCTTCTCGTGCAGGATCTATCATTCCAACAAGTCCAACAAAAGTCATATCTTTCCCTTTTCCAGATGCAAAAGCAAGCACACGCAATGCACCTTTCGAAAAAACTTCATTTTTCTTTAAAATCAAATCAATATCTTTTTTCTCTAACTTCTTTAGCTTTCCATGAACAAATATATGAGAACATTTATGTAAAACCACTTCTACAGCTCCTTTCATATACACTCTTCCTTCTCTATCAGTAACAGACATAAATTTTGTTTCAGAAGAAAAAGGAACTTCAGACACACGTTTCTTCCCAATAATTTTTCCTTTTGCTGCAAGAACTTGCAATGCTCTTTCTGTAGGATCTCCAATATCTAAAGTAGCATTATTACATGTTGTTGCAATCAATAAAAGTTCTTCAATATCTTGTCCTGCTTTTTTCCCATTCAAAAGAATTTCTCCATGAAGAGAATAACCAGAACCACTCACTGTATATTCTTTATCATCAGCATAAACTTTTGTAACAGTCATTTCATTTTTTGTAATCGTTCCAGTTTTATCACTGCAAATCACTGTGACACTTCCAAGAGTTTCCACAGATCGTAATTTTCGAATCAAAGCCTTACGTTTCAATAATCTCTGTAAACCAAGAGCAAGAGTAATAGTAACAACAGCAGGCAAACCCTCAGGTACCGAAGCAACTGCTAAACTAACCGCAATAAGAAACATTTCATAGACTGCAAATCCTTTAAAAACTCCTAAAAGAAAAACCAACACTGAGAGCACAACAACAATAATAGTAAGTAACCTTCCAACTTCTTTCAGTTTTTTCTGTAAAGGTGTCGCTTCTTTTTCTATTGAATCTAATTCTTTTGCAATTTTTCCTAATTCTGTATCTTGCCCTATTGCAACAATGATTGCAGTTCCTTTTCCACGAACAAGTGTCGTTCCTGCAAACAGCATATTTTTCTGATCACCTAACACAAGCTCTTTCTTAAAGACATCCAAAGTTTTTTTTACAGCTTTTGATTCTCCAGTAAGAGAAGCTTCATCAACTTCTAAATCAATAATTTCAAGAAGACGACAATCTGCAGGGATACGATCACCTTCTTCTAAATAAATAATATCTCCCATAACCAGCTCTTCACTATCAACAAGTACATCTTTTCCAGCTCGAACAACTCGTGTTTTATACTGCCTAAGTTTTTGTAATAAATCCAAGGCTTTTTCTGCTTTATATTCCTGAAAAAAAACAAAAATAGCATTAAAAATAAGAATACCTAAAATAATAAATGCATCAATAAAATGTTGAATAAAAAAAGAAATAAGAATTGCAAAAAACAAAACAAAAACTAAAGGATCAATAAATTGTTGCAGAAGAATATGCATCCAAGAAATCTTTTTCTTTTTTGCAAAAACATTCCTCCCATACTTTGTAAGTCGTTTCTGCACTTCAGAAGAAGAAAGCCCTTTCTCAGAACTTCCTAATTCCTTAAACACTTCTTCTAGATCCTTTTTATACCAGGACATAAACAAAAACAAAGAAAGAAACTATTTAAAACTATTTACACAGGAAATGGCTTTGGTCCACCTTTTCTTGTAATTTCTTTTTTAGATTTTTTTCGCACTTCTTCACTAAGGTTTTCTATAGTCTTATGCAATGCCTTAACCAAATTCCAATCTGTCTCTTCAGCAGTAAGTAATATACTAGGATCTTCCAAACGCAAATGAATAGAATACTTTGCCCTAGCTCCAGTTTTTTCAAATTTATGGACATCAACAATAAGCTTCGAATTCTTAAAATCTCGTAATACCTTTTCATAGGCAATTTCTGTATGATGCTTTACCTCTTGTGTCTCTGAGGCATTTAAATCTTTTAATCTATTATAAATAATACTCATGTTTATCCCCCTCCGGATATAAAGAGCTCAAGAAAATATTTAAAGCTTTGTATACTCAAAGAAAGAATGTTAAGAAAACTTTGCCAAATATGCGAATCAGAACCAGCAGAGGTATCATGCCAGAATTGTGGCAAACTTATGGGACAAAACTGCAAAAGAGGAACAATATGTAAAGGATGTAATCCATAAGAATTTCTATCGATTACGCTTTAATTGTGAAGAAGCTCCGCGAATATCAACTACATTCTCATTTGAATCAGCATAAGGCTCTTTTTGTGCAAGCAGAAGATCCTTATAACAAGCAACACAAGCAAGAATTTCACCGGGACTATACAAACGAGATGTTTTTTCTGTAACAATATCCAATAAATTTTTTCTTTCAAAATAGCCATAGCCCAAGCGTCTTGTTCCAGCAATATACCTTTCTTTACTTTCTTCTCCAAAACCTTTGTAATCAATAGTTCTTGCTTCACAAAATAAATAATAATTTACTCTTATATTAAGAACATAATAAAGATCTTCTATAAACCAAGTTTGTAAAGATACTGGAAGACAAAGAGAATACACACCATTTTGAGTAGATTTAACAAATAAAAATTGTGTTTCTTGTACTTGACAAACTTTCTCTAATTCTTCTTTATTTCTTCCAAAAAAGCCCATAAGAAAAGAAAGATAAACTTCTTTAAAAAGATTTTGAAAAAGGAATCATTAAATAGACCAAAAACAAATAAAAAATATGGAAGAAATTCTAGAAACAAAAATGATTATCTATAAATATAAAGAATCCTTACAAAAAAAACTTATTCTCAATATATACTCACTTGAGTGGAAATAAAATGAAATTCTCTTTTTTCATTCCATTTTTTATTATTCTCCTTTCCATAAATATACTAATTTTTAACCAAGACTTTTATCAAAAAGAAATGCCGCAATATCAGGAATATGAAACTGAACTGTTAAATCTTTTGCAATACTTCAAAGGAGAAGAGCTCAATACAGAAAATTATTCAGAAAAAGAAATATTCCATCTCAAAGATGTACGAAAACTAATGTGGGTTTCTTTCATAATAACAACTCTTCTTAGTCTGCTCCTTATAATCTTAATTACAAAAAACTCTCAAAGAAAAAAAGAATTTCTTCTTGGAGGTGTCTATACATGTATACTTCTTATCCTTCTCATCATAGTATTATTAACATTCTCAACATCATTTATTGCATTCCATAAAATATTCTTCACAAATAACCTTTGGCTACTTCCCGCAAATTCTTTGTTAATACAAATGTTTCCAGAAAGATTCTTCATCGAGAGCCTAAAACAAATAATTTTATATAGTTTCACTTTATCTCTACTAAGTATCATAATAGGAGTCTTCCTCCAGGAAAAAAAACATGACAAAAGAACATAAAATAACCATCTACAGCACACCATCATGTCCATATTGTGTACAATTAAAAAATTATCTCAAGGAACAAGGATTCAAATATATTGATATCGATGTTTCTAAAGACCATAAAAAAGCAGAAGAAATGATTGAAAAATCTGGACAAATGGGAGTTCCAGTTGCCGATATTGACGGCCAAATCATTATTGGCTTTAACAAAGAAAAAGTAAAGAAAGTTTTAGGAATAAAATGACCAAACATGAAATAGAAGGCTGGTATTCTATCAATGGCTCCGAAACAACCATAAAAGAAATCAGAAACTATGAAGCAAACACAGCGCAAGAAGCCATAGACAAAGCAAAAGCTGATGGATGTCAGAACTTCATTTATCTAGGGATTCCTTTAGGTGAATTTCAATTCTGTAGGCTTGGAGCCCCAAAAATAACTCTTGAACACAAGGAGAGAACAACACCTCTTTTAGAAGATCTACTAAGGAAAGATAATCTTCAAATAGAGCAATTCTAAAGGTTGTAACTCAAAGATTACAATAAAGGCTTAAAAAGAGAAATACTATAGACACTTTAAAAAGGAGGTGGACTGAAGTGGTGATGAAAAAGAAAGCAACCATGAGAAGTTCAGGGGATAATAGTAGGAAAGGTAATTCTTTATTATGGGGATTATTAATCCTGGTGTTAAAAGTTTTTGGAATAGCCTTCCTTGTACAAGGATTCATTCTTCAACTCGCAACAGGAATATTATACTATGGACTCTTACATTACACAATAGGAGCAATATTAGGAATTCTCGCATGGCATTTACATAAAAGAAAATGTATGGCCTGCAAGTAAAATTTATTTTTTTTCTATTTTTTTTAAAGAAAAATTTAAATACTTCTTATGCTACAAGTAAACTATGATTTTAGAAAGTGCAGCATTAGGTCTTCTAGGAGGAATCGCACGCGCATGCGTTGGATTACTAAAGGCAATGCGTAACGACGTCGAAATTGTATGGACATATACTGCTGTAACAATCGTCGCATCAGGAATTATTGGTGCTGCTGCAGGTTCTATATTCAATTCTGATGCCAAAATTTCTGTAATCGCAGGATACATAGGTACAGACCTTCTTGAAAACACATACAAAATTATTTTCAAGAAAAAACAACTTTAATTCTATTACAACTAAATTTATAAAGAGAAAAAAAATATTTTCAAAAAAGAGATGACAATCATTCGCATACCTAAAGCAACAACCCATAATGAAGCAAAAGAATTAAATGATAAACTCAAAGGAACAATAGTAGAACGTCTTCTCTCACCTCTAGGAAAAAGAGCATATTATCCTATTTCTGGCATTCCTGGTCAAACAGGAGAAGCACAAGGAACAAAAATCAATGCTACTTTAGGGCAAGCTTTTGATGACGAAAGAAACCCTTTAGTCCTAGACTGTTTTGCACAATATACAAAATTACCTATAAAAGAAGTCTTTCCATATCCACCAACACATGGGATAAAAGCACTCAGAGAACTCTGGCAAAAAGAAATAAGAAGAAAAAATCCATCACTTGAAGGAAGAATTTCTCTTCCAGTAGCAACTGCAGGACTTGCTGGCGGCCTCACACTTGCACGAGAATTATTTATTGCAGAAGAAGATGAAGTAATTCTCTATAGACCATATTGGGGGAATTATAATCTGCACTTTCAAGGTGAAAATGGGCTCACACAAATAACAGAACTTTCTCTTTACAAAGAAAATAGTTTAGACCTCGAAAGTCTAGAAGAATCCTTATTGGGTTCTGGAAAAAAACATGTCATCTGTCTTACTTTTCCAAGCAATCCTACAGGTTATATGCCTACAACAGAAGAAGCAGAACAAATAATAACCATTCTAAAAAATGCTGCAGATAGAGATAATGCACTTTGTATCATCACAGATGATGCCTATCATGGTTTAATCTATGAACCAGGACTATTCACAGAATCTTTTTTTGCACAATGTGCGAATCTCCATCCAAATATTCTTGCAGTAAAAGTAGACGGCCCA